>CAYJNC010000453.1:0-1507 GCA_964371185.1 uncultured Christensenellaceae bacterium | reverse complement strand
TTAAAAAATGTTTAAGGTATTAAAAGATTTATATGTATAATAATATAAGATAAAAACGTATTAAAAAAGGAAATGTGTGAAATTCTATTGGGTTTGCATACATGCAAACAGAGGTGAAAAGCAAAACTTCGGACGGCTTGAAAGTGTTTAAGTTGGTTGTGAATTAAGAGGAATGTGTTTGAGGTGGTATTGCGGATAATTTATCGTCATAAGAGCTCAAGAAAAAATTTTGAAAAACATTAGCCTTTTTTGGGTTTGTGTGCGTATAAATAAATGTAAAGGAAAAACAAAAGGGTGGGTTTTTAAAAAGCTTAGGAAAAAAGAATTATAAGAAGGAGAAACAACGATGGATAATGAAAAAATGAGGGTGCCGGAAAATGATATGCAGTTGACAGACGATTCTCTTAAAGATGTTATCGGAGGGAGTAGTAGATACCCAGATCAACAAATTGAGTTTGATCCGAAAGCGGTTCGCTGTAATAAATGTGGGAGTAAGGTTACGCATGTATATGGGCCGGAGCGTTTTTTCGTGGAATTGGAGTGCTTAAGTTGTCGTAATGCTTGGACTGAAATGTTGGTAGATGATAAATCGAAATAAAGAGGAAAATTTTAGCAGACGGGAAAATTTCTTTCAAAGATAAAAGTAAAGGGAGTAATATTATGGAAAACAAAGAAATGGCATTGAAAAAAGCGAAAAAGTGTGCAACGGTGGAAGAATTGATAGCGTTGGCAAAAGAAAATGATGTGGAAATGACAGATGAACAGGCGGAAGATTTGTTTGCAAGGCTTAATAAAGCAGGAGAAATCGGTGATGAAGAATTAGAAAATGTTGCGGGCAGCGGGTGTGAGTCATTAAAGCATAAATGCCCTAAATGCAAATCTACAAAATTAACACGTAAAAGTGCAGGATATTATTTTAAGTATCATTGTGAAGATTGTGGCTATGAGTGGGAAGAGGCTAAGCCCATATATTAAATCGTAAAATATGTTATTAGGGCGTGTTGAGAAAGTCTGATTTATGAAATTTAGGCTTTTTTCAACACGTTCTTTTAAGTTCGTAAAAGGCTATACACGAATAATATCAATATTGTTGGTAAGCTCAAGATTTTGGACTCTGTCTAAACATTAAGACCTTGGACTCTGTGAAAACCTGCAAGGGAACTCGTTACCTTGACCCTAAGCAACGTACTTGCGTTGCTTTTATATTTATATACGAGTTTTCGAGTTGATTGCTGTATTTAATCGAGTTTATATTTTGTGCACCGCCTCTATTGTTAGGCAAGGCTCGCTTCGTTTGACTTGTAAAGACCTTTAGTCCTCTTTCGGGAGAATAGAGGCTATCGCCCTACGAGCCTTATAAATTTATAATGAAATATTTTGATTAGCCTATAAAATTGTGGTATAATTTAGTTTGTATAATTATAAATAAATATTATTTGAAATAAAAGATACAGGGGAGCGTATTTTATGAAGAACAGCAGAAGAGTTTGGGCATTGGTATTGGCAC
>CAYJNC010000452.1:0-1510 GCA_964371185.1 uncultured Christensenellaceae bacterium | reverse complement strand
TTGTATCGAATAAACAATGCGGCACCAAAAGACGAGGAAGTAACCGGAACGGTAGGGATAGTAACCTCGTATATTCCTTCGCTAAAAACGGCACTCAAAACAATAGAAGAAAAATACAGTCAGATAGAATATATAGCGGACGGAGCGGAATTTTCAGCGTTTGGACGAAATTGTATGCAGGTAGACGAAGAAAACAGACAAGATGTCATACAAAAAGTAGCGTCAAGTGCAAACGTGGTATTGATAACACCGAAAATCAGCTTATTGGCGAAAATAGCGGAAGGTGAAGACGAGGGGTACATAGAATACGTAATCACCCGAGCACTTTTGTGGGGGCGAAATGTTGAAGTGTTGTTAGATTTCACACCGCCAAGGTTTAAGCGGAACACATTTTTTGAGAAGATAATAAGCATACTTGAAACGTTAGAAGAAATGGGAGTAAAAGTGCTAACATATAAATGCTCGGAACAGGACGATCAGAACAGATATACGCTAGTAACTGAAACAGAAGTAATAAGCACATATAAAGCAGGTAGGAAGGCGGTAATGTGTGCGCCGGGTGCAATAGTGACGCCGTCTGCAAAAGACAAGGCGAAAGAACTTGAAATAGCGATAAATTATTAAACAATAAAAGAAGTTGAGGTGTAAGAATGCAACTTGCAAGGGTAAAAGGAACGGTAGTAAGCACGAATAAAGCGGAAAAAATGAAAGGGTTAAAGCTATTAATAGTAAAACCCATAGAAATAGAGACATTTGAAGAAAAAGGAAGTTTAATAGTAGCGATAGATGCAATAGGAGCAGGGCAAGGCGAGGTAGTAATGTTGGTGGGCGGAAGTTCATCACGGGCGACGGAAATAACGGACGGAAAGCCTGTTGACATGTCGATAGTGGCGATAATAGATTCAGTTGAAGTGAATGATACAAGAATATTTGAAAAATTTAAAGATCAATAGGGGTTGAGAAAATGACTTTAACAAAAGAACAAATAAGAGAAATAGCGCAGGCAACAATCGGTAACTTGGGTGGCAGTGACGAGTGGCTGTGTGATGATGCAAACACGGCAATCGAAAATGCAAAGAAGGCTCAGTTAGAGCTTATGAATATGTCTTTAGAACAAAGAGGCAAGTTAATTTCGGCAATGAGGGAAGCGGCACGAGCAAATGCGTATACGTTGGCATTAATGGCACACGAAGAAACAGGGTACGGCAAAACCGAGCATAAAGTATTGAAAAACAACTTGGCTGCGGATAAAACGCCGGGAATAGAAGACATAAAAACGGCGGCATACAGCGGAGACGACGGATTAACAATAGTAGAGCAAGCGCCGTACGGAGTTGTGGGGTCTATAACACCATCAACGAATCCGACGTCGACGGTAATAAACAACTCAATCAGCATGATAGCGGCAGGAAATGCGGTTGTATACAACCCTCATCCGGCGGCGAAAAAATCTTCAATACAGGCGATGCGTGTGTTAAACGATGCAATAGTTTTGGCAGGTGGTCCGAAA
>CAYJNC010000451.1:0-1518 GCA_964371185.1 uncultured Christensenellaceae bacterium | reverse complement strand
CAACAACGTCTTTCATTGTGCTCATTGTTGTTGTAAGAAGAGCAGAGCAAGCGATAATTTGAGCGTCATTTTCGATTGCAGTTTCAACAAATTTTTCCGGAGAAACGTCTACGCCTAAGTCAATTACTTCTATGCCTTTGCCTTCCATCATTATTTTAACAAGGTTCTTACCGATGTCATGCAAATCGCCTTTAACCGTACCTAAAACAGCCTTGCCTTTAACGTCTATGTCGCCTTCAGCCATAGCGGGTTTTAAGATTTCGATACCTGCATTCATAGCACGTGCGGCAATCAAAACTTCCGGTACATAAACTTCGTTGTTTTTAAATTTTTCACCGATAATAGACATTCCTGCCAATAAACCGTTGTCTAAAATTTCTTTTGCAGATGTTCCGTCTGCCAATGCAGAAGCAACAAGTTCTTTTACGTCTTTAGCCTTACCTTTTTGTACAAACGTGCTTAAATTTTCAAATACACTCATTTTCGTTCTCCTTGTTTTCTTGTTTTTTTGGGTTTTATTTATTTATTTTCGGGCGCATGGCACCGCGATTATCTCTGTATTTTCCGGGAGAAACCCCCACGCTTTTCTTAAATACCTTGTTAAAATATGTCTGGTCTTCAAAGCCACATAAGAACGCCACTTCCACCAAAGGAATTTCTTTGTTTAAAAGCATCATCTTTGCGCTATCTACACGAACCTTGTTTACAAAGCCGGTTATGCTAAGCCCCATTTCTTCTTTGAATATCCTGCTTATGTATGAAACGGAAAAATTCACATTCTCGGATATTTCGTTTAAAGAAATTTTTCGCATATAGTTTCTGCGAATATACTCTACCATGTCTAAAATGACATCGGAATGTTTTATTTCCTTCATGTCAAACACGCTGTTTGTAAATCTTATTAGTATATTAGCCAACCAATTATTAAGCTCATCTAAGTTTGTAAAACCGTTTATCTGATGCAAATAATCGCAATTGAGGCCGAATATTGAAACCACATCCGCTCCGCCGTCTATTGCTGCACGAGACAATAAAACAATAAGCTCTGTAATGCGCGCCTTTATGGTGTCGAAATTTCCTCCCGAACAAAACAATACATTTCCGAGTATTTCGTTTAACACTCTTTGCGCCGAGGTTCTGTCTCCTTGTGCTATAAACGTCTGCAACGCCTTTTCGGACTCTATCGGATATCGATATTCGTCTACGTTGCTGTATTTAAGCTCTACTATACGCTCAAATTGTTCTTTACCGCTGTCGGCAATTTGTTCCATTATTCTAAGCTCTATGCTGCCTCTTTCAACCGCATAAGAGGAAAGCATAAACAATACGTCTGCGAAATCCGAAACACGTGAACATTCTATGTATGGAATTTGTTTCGCTTGGCTTTTCACTTCGTTCGGCACATTGCCACCAAACAAAGAAAATAAGTCTTCGGTAAGTAATTCTTTGAAATCGGTTATTAGAAACGGTCCGGCACAAACGCCTAATTTTTCGTCCTTGTCTTTTTCAACCGTCGTA
>CAYJNC010000450.1:0-1521 GCA_964371185.1 uncultured Christensenellaceae bacterium | reverse complement strand
CAACGACTGTGTTAGCCCCGTTAATGACACTTTCGTCTTTAAAATGCAAGTAGGGTAATATTTCTGATTTTAATGGCATGGTAATATTAAACCCGCAAATGTTTTTGCTTTCTATTTCATCTAAGAATGACTGCAAAGTTTCTTGCGTTGCGCAAAACCTGTCGTAGTGACAGTTTGTTAAATTGTAGAATTTATACAGTGTTTGATGCAATAAGGGTGACAAACTGTGGTCTATGGGAGAACCTATCACATAATAATTGTTTTTCATGTAGCAAAACTCCTTAAATTTATGGTATTATTATACCATAAACAATAAAAATCATAAACAAAATGGGAGAAGGAGGCTGTATAGTTGAAAAATATTCTTATAATTAATGGGCCTAATTTGAATATGTTGGGCGTGCGTGAGCCGAGCATTTATGGGGTCATGTCATTAGAAGAGATGTATGAACAAATTACTGTCGAGGTAGACGATTTAGCGGTAGAGCTTGATTTTGTTCAGTCTAATCACGAGGGAGACATCATAGATGAAATTCAAGCGGCGATGTATGACGGCGTAGACGGTATTGTTATCAATGCGGGTGCCTACACACATTACAGCTATGCAATAAGAGATGCTATTGCTTCGGTTTCAATTCCATGCGTGGAAGTGCATTTGTCAGACATTCAAAAACGTGAAGAATTTAGGAAAATATCTGTCATTAAAGAAGTTTGCGTGGCACAAATCAGCGGAAAAGGTTATATGAGTTATGTAGAAGGAATTAGATTGCTTGATAAAACAGCAGAAGGAGTAAACGATGATTAAAACAATGCAAGAAAAAGTTACACTGAGAAATGGGCTAAAAATGCCCGGGTTTGGTTTGGGAGCATATAAGTCTGCCCCCGGTGCTGAAACCTACACGGCGGTAAGAAACGCTTTAGAAGTAGGCTACAGGCTAATTGACACTGCGACATTTTATGAGAATGAAGAGGATGTCGGCAGGGCTGTAAAAGACAGCGGAATTCCAAGAGAAGAAATTTTCATCACAACAAAAATTTGGCCTTCCGATTTCAAAAATACAAAAAAGACTTTTGAACAAAGTTTATCTTTGATGAATTGCGATTACATAGACCTATATTTATTGCATTGGCCGGGATTAGACGAAGATTTACGGCTGAAAACTTGGGATACAATTTTAGAGTTTGAGCAAAAAGGTTTATTAAAAGGAAGCGGTGTTTCTAACTTTAAAATTCATCATTTGGAGAATATGATAGAAAAATCCGGTGTTGTGCCGGTAAACAACCAAATAGAGTTGCACCCATGGTTTCAACGCAGAGACATCTGCGAATATTGCGCAAAGAATGATATTTCGGTAACTTCATGGGGTCCCATTTTCCATGGTCATTTGTCGGAAGTGCCAATGATGGACGAAATCGGCGAAGCTTATGGTAGAACAGGTGCGCAGATAGCTTTAAGATGGCAGGTGCAAAAGGGGATTAATATAATTCCGAAATCTGTCAGAAAAGAGCGTATTATCGAAA
>CAYJNC010000449.1:0-1541 GCA_964371185.1 uncultured Christensenellaceae bacterium | reverse complement strand
AATACGAAACAGCTTTTGAAGATGCTAAATTAGATATATATTAAACTGAAATATCAACAGAATGCATGGGCGTAGCAGGCACCACTAATTGTGACATCTGCTCAACTAATGCCATACCTATAGCTTCTTGAGCCTCCATTGTGCTTTTTGCAACCGCAATACCTGCCTGTAATTCTACACTTGTATTTGCCATACTCATGCTTGCCGCGGCGATATCCATGTTAAACACTCCCTTTTTTTAGACATTTTAAAACGTCTACTCCTCTAATACTATAATGAAATACCCTCATACTTGTGCAAAGTTCAAATCACTTGCACCAAACATACACTACTTGTACAATTTCAGTATATACCTGTAATATATAAAGGTCAAGCGATTTGTTGATATATTTACAATAATATTTAAAAACAAAAAAAATTCTTCTTTTATTGTGAAAAGGGGAGTATAATTGATTTATTAACAGTAAAAAATTATTATAAATCAGTAAAAAATAAATAAATCGAATTTTGGAGGACAAAGAAATGGGTTACAAATTATTAGAGCCGATTACACTTGGAAAACGTTGTATGCGAAACAGAATTGTTTTACCGCCTTTAGAGACGAGGCAGTCCACAAAAGACGGAGACGTCACTAATGAATTTATAGCATACTATAAGAGGAGGGCAAAAGGTGGTGTCGGTGCTGTTATTGTGGAAAATACTTTTGTAGACGACATAGCGGCAAGGTCTTCTCTGGTGTCGAGTGGGTTGTATTCAGACCATTTAATTGCAGGAAAGTTTAAGGTGGCAGAGGCTATAAAAAGCGCAGGTGCACTTGCAATCATACAAATTTCACATGGCGGTAGGCAGGCGGGTGGCAATGCGGTTCCCGGCCAGGAAGCGTTAGCGCCTTCTGCTATTGCATGTAAGTTTAACGGCAGAATGCCAAGAGAGCTTACCATAGAAGAAATTATAGAAATCGAAGATGCTTTTGCAAACGCTGCAAAACGGGCTATGATGGCAGGTTTTGATGGGGTAGAAATACATGGTGCTCATGGATATTTGATTTGCAGTTTTTTAAGTCCGTACACTAACAAGCGGACAGATATGTATGGTGGAAATGCCGAAAACAGGGCACGTTTTTCAAGGAATATTATTGACAAGATCAGGGCGATAACAGACGATAATTTTATTGTAGGTTACAGGATCAGCGCAGACGAATTTGTAGAGGGCGGTCTGACCATAAAAGACACTACGGAATTTGTAAAAACTGTGGAAGACAAGATAGACTATATAAGCGTCTCGGCGGCGAATTATGAGTCTATGGCTATCCATATGATACCTTCTTTATATATACCGCAAGGACAGCTTGTTTCATTGGCGAGCGAGATGAAAAAGGCTGTTAGCAAATGTAGGGTTATTACCGTACAAGCCTTGTCGGTGGAATTGGCGGAAAAAGCCTTACAAGAAAACGATGCAGACATTGTTGCCTTTGGGCGGGCGCTTGTTGCCGACCCGGACCTTCCCAATAAGTTAAAAGAGGGAAGAAGGGAAGAGATTCG
>CAYJNC010000448.1:0-1544 GCA_964371185.1 uncultured Christensenellaceae bacterium | reverse complement strand
GTACCTCGCTTTCCGCTTGCGCAAACATAAAATCTCTGCGCTTTTCCTTGCCCGAACATAAAAAAACGGGCGCTTTTGCACCCGCAAACTCAAAAAACTCAACAGAGTTTTACTTTTAGTAAAGTATTGAACCATGCATATTTAAAACATGCAGGTGAGAAGCGGGTTGCTTCTTCTTTCTTTTTGCCTACTTAGTTTAACATAATTTGTTTTTATGTGTCAACTATTTTTTTTGAAATAAACCATGTTATTTATACTTAAAATATATTATACTATATTAAGATATAAAAATAAAGATTTTAATTTTATAGGTGGATAATTTATGCAAACAAAGGTTAAGAAAAGTGCGTTAAGAGTAGTGATAGCGATTTCAATAAGCGCGGTCATACTTTGCGTATTTCCGCTGTTTTCCTTTTCTGCACCAAACAACAAAGTGCTATATGCACTTTCTACCCTTTTAGGATACGTTGTTTTAAGCTTGCCCGTTTTTGTTGCAATAAAAATCACCAAGCCAAACAAAGAAGAATTGGGGCTGTATTCAAACCGTTTGTGGCAGAGTGTTTTATGCGGCGGTATTTTCATTGTTGCTGCCGTGTTTTTAGCACCATTCGCAATATTTTTCGTTTTCGGCAACGCACTCATACCCTCTTTTGGTGCGGTGTGGCTGGCAATACTTTCGGGTGTGTTTGAAGAATTTATTTTCAGAGGATATTTACAAGGTGCTTTGTACGCATATGTCGGTAGGTGGAGGGGTGTTTTGCTTTGCGCCCTTGTTTTTGCACTGTTTCATCTGCCTGCTCGAATATATACCTCGGGAATGGGCATAGAAATTGCGTTATTATCTACCATTCCGCTTTTTTTAGCCGGCCTGATGTACTCGACAACAACGCTGATATTCAAAAACATATACGCCGCTATAGGTTTACACATAGCGGCCAACATCGCAATAAGTACACTTCCTTATGCAATTTAAAACCGTAGCCTAAAAACCCGTTTAAGACCTTGGACTCTTTTAAAACCTGCAAGGGAACTCGTTCACTTGACCCTAAGAAACGCTTTGCATAGTCCTCACAAACTCTACTTTACTCCGTTACGACTTAACTCATAAAAAGATAAACTAAAAACATTTTTACCAAAACAAGGTGATCACTTTCTTAATAAACCTTTTATACCAACATTATTATAACTTAAAACAATGCGATAGCATTGTTTAGGTTCTTAGGAACTTTTGTTCCTAAGTGGGTTGTAGGGCAACGCCCTACGCACTTGACCTTAAACGCCCTTGACCTTAATTATCCATTCTCCATTTTCAATTTTCAATTATTTAAAAACGGTTGCAACATATTTGCATACACACCCAAATAATGCTTGGCTATGCTTGCAAACAAAGGGTTTTCTTCCATGTAGGCAACAATTTCCGGGCTTTTCTCGTAATACAAATTCGTGAGTTCTTTCCCCGTTTCGCTCGTGCTTAAAACATTATCCCGAAAACTACGGAAAGTTTCCGCCTCCTGCCCTTCACCGAAAAGAGACAACACGGTGCA
>CAYJNC010000447.1:0-1557 GCA_964371185.1 uncultured Christensenellaceae bacterium | reverse complement strand
GGACGAATTAACCGCAAGCGTTAAAGAACACGGCATACTCACACCCATATTAGTCAGGCCGAGAAAAGATGGTGGATATGAAATTATTTCGGGGCATAACAGAGTAGAAGCGGCGGAGCTTGCCGGCATGGAAAATATTCCGGCAAACATTAGAGAAATGAACGACGTCGAAGCTGTGTTGATGATGATAGATTCAAATTTTAATCAACGAGAATCTCTTTTTCCAAGCGAAAAAGCAAAGGCATATAAGATGAAATATGAAACCATTAAGAGGCAAGGTGAACGTAGCGATTTAACTTCACGACAACTTGTCGCAAAGTTGGAAAATAATCTAAATAACGATGACAGCATCCGGCAAATTCAAAGATATATTCGCCTTACGCATCTAGTACCCACCCTTTTAGAAAAAGTTGATTTGGAAGAAATCGGGTTTACTGCAGCTGTTGAAGTTTCGTATCTAAAAGAAATGGAGCAGATAGATTTAGTCTGCATATTAGAAAATGAGGAACTGCCGCTTTCGTTGGCACAAGCAAAGCAGATGAAAGAATTGAGCAGAAAAGGTAAGCTTAGCGAGGAAATGATAGAAGCGATATTGTTGACAGAAAAACCTTCACAAAGAAAAGTCACTATAAAGGGAGACACTTTAAACCAATACTTCCCAAAAGACATTACTCCTCGGCAAATGGAAGAAACGATAGTCGAACTGCTTAAGCAGTGGAAGAAAAAGGAAGATAGAAAAAATATTATTTCTAAAGAAAGATAAAACAACAAAAAACGCAAGAGGTATGGTTAATTCAATCATATCTCTTTTTTTTATTTTAAAGGGAGAAAAATCATGGAAAATATATATTCAAAAGGATATGGAATAGTATCTAAAAATGTTATGACGGACAAGCGGTTGTCGGTGTGTGCAAAGGCGATTTACGCTTACTTATGTTCATACAGTGGCACAAGCGGAAGTGCGTTTCCGACCGTTTCAAAAATACTGAATGACTTAGATATTTCAAAGGATTATTACTATAAAAATATTAAACAATTGCAAGAATGTAATTATATTGAAATTGTAAAAGAGAGGTCAAACGGCAAATTTCAACACAATAAATATGTGTTGGTACAGTGTGTGCAAGAAACGAAACCGTGTACTGCCACACCGGATACGGTTGCGCAGGACAATAAAAATAACAGTATTAAAATTAACAAAGATATATATTCTATCTATCATAAAAATAATATATATAGGCAGGTGACACAAGAAATTCCAAAGCCGACGATTGATGAGATAAAAACAAATATTGATTATGAATTATTAAAAACAGAGCAAAATTCAAAGGCGTTGAATAGTCTGATGATGGTGGTTGAAGATTTGATAAACAGCAAAACACCGGTTTATAGAATATGCGGTGAGGAGGTGCAAACAAGGCAGGTTATAGAGCGATTATGTAAGCTCGATTATTCTGATGTGTCGTATGTGCTGGCGGAACTTAACACCGGTCGGGAGATTCGTAACCCGAGTAGATATATATTGAGTATGCTATATAATGCCCCTAAAACGAGTGA
>CAYJNC010000446.1:0-1571 GCA_964371185.1 uncultured Christensenellaceae bacterium | reverse complement strand
ATCGTAGAGTAGGAGAGAACCGCCTTTTTACATTGCTGTAATAGGTTTGTCCAAACCCCTCCCAGAACCGTGCTTACACCTCTCGATGTACACGGCTCGCCATTATTACTAATCAGCTTTTTTCAAAGTATTGGGATAATGAATTTTCATATGACAGTTTTTACAAACTGCAATAGTTTTTCTTCGTTTGGCTATCATCACTATTTCCCAAAATTCTTTTCCTTTAAGATTTTTAACTTTGTTCACATGATGAATTTCCAATTTAACATCGGTTTTGCCACACAGCTCACACTCTTTCGCCTTTAATCTATCTTCAAACGTTGTTCTTGTTGTTGCGTGTAATACAGCATAATCAATCAAGCTGTCGACACAACTTTTTGTTTTCTTGCAATCCATAAAGTTTGCAAACTCACGATAAGAAGTTCCCTTTTTCGTTTCATAAGGGATGCCCCATTTTTTCGATTTAATCTTTAATTTGTACTTTTTTACAATTTTCTTTGCGGTTGTTTTATGCTTTCCAGCAAGAGTTTTCAAACAACTATACTCCATTAAATATGCAAAATAAGTCAGCCTGTTAAAGTTACTTGCTAACGCATAATAATTACACATTCCTCGAAGTTCTGAGTTGAATGCAGATAAAATTTCAAAATCAGTACATCCATAAAGATATTTGCGAGCGATAGGCTCTATCTTACCGTTTGGATTTTGTTTGATGATAGATTTACTGAACATAAAGGGCATAATTTTGTCCTCAAAAGGTATGTTCAACTCAACTTTTCCATTGAGTGTTCTTTGCAGGTGATTGCCGTGCGGTTTTACAGTGGTGTCACGTCTTACTCTTATGTCATAGCCCAAAAATCTTGCATAATTGTTACTGTGAGTTATCAATGTTTTTTCTTCTGATAACTCCATTTTTAGCGTTTCATTGATGAATGCAGAAAGTCGTTTTTTGATTTGTTCGCAATCAATTTTGTTGCCTTTTATTGCTATGATAAAGTCATCTGCATAACGAATATACTTCATAACTTTATCGGTTTGAGATTTACAAGGTAACTGTCTGCGAATATTTTGAAGGTCTTTCTTGCGTTTTAACAATTCCGTCTTTTCTTGTCCGCTTGCCGATTTTAACTGTTTATTGATTTTTTCTATATCTTTAGAAACATTACTATACTCTTTCGTATAAGCTCTATCAGCAGATTTGTAAAAATCATCGGCTAACTTTTGAGCGAACTTATCAAGTTCATTTAGATAGATGTTTGCAAGAATTGGCGATACTACACCGCCTTGAGGACAGCCGGAATATGTTGGATAGTATTTGCTGTTTTCCATATATCCCGCTTTTAAAAACTTCCATATTAATTTTATCAATTTTGCGTCTTTGATTTTGAGATTGATTACATTTATAAGTACATGATGGTCTATATTATCAAAACAGCCTTTAATGTCGCCCTCGATGAACCATTTTGCACCTGTGAACTCATTCTTTAAAGATTTGAGTGCTGTATGGCAACTTCTCTGCGGACGAAAACCATGAGAGTTATTAGAAAATGTTGGCTCATATACTGCCTCTA
>CAYJNC010000445.1:0-1584 GCA_964371185.1 uncultured Christensenellaceae bacterium | reverse complement strand
TTGTTTGTTTTGACATACGTGATTTGGGCGAGAATCAAAAGGAACTTGCCATGTTGATAACGCTGGATGCCATTCAAAACAGGGTGGCAGAGAACAGGAGCAAGGGGCGCAGGACGTGGGTATATATTGACGAGATGTGGATGATGTTTAAGGAGAGTTTCACCGCCGATTTCTTCGAGCAGTTTTGGAAGAGGATACGGAAGTATGGTGCGCTTGGGACGGGGATTACGCAAAATGTTAAGTCTATGGTGCGGTCGTCTGTCGGGAGAGATATGCTTGCCAATTCCGAGTTTTTGATGATGTTTAATCAGGCGGCGGAAGACAGGGACGAGCTTGAAAAGTTGCTTAATATATCGGAGGCGCACAGGACGTATATAGAGAACAGTCGGCAGGGTGAAGGGCTTATGCGGTGTGGTTCGGTGATTGTGCCGGTTGACACCGATTTTGATAAGGAAACCGAGTTGTATAAGGCGATGACAACTAAAATTGATGAGGTGAGGTATGAATAAGAGAGGAAATATGAGGAGGGGTGCGGCTTTGCCGTACCTCTATTCTAAGATGAGTGCTTGGAATAGATTAATATTAATAGTTGTTATATAATATGTAATATAAAAATGATAGAAGGTTATTTAGATGAAAGAGATTATTTCTAAAAGCATTATTTCGGCAAAAAACAATATGAATATATACAGAGGGTGTACGCATGGTTGTATTTATTGCGATAGCCGAAGTGAGGTATATGGAAAGACGTATGACTTTGAAGACATTGAAGTAAAAATTAATGCAATAGAGCTTATAGAAAAAGAGCTTTCAAAAAGACGTAAAAAAGGAATGATTGTTACAGGTTCTATGACCGATCCGTATATACCGATTGAAAAAGAACTTGAATATACAAGAAAGTCGCTTGAATTGATAGAGAAATATGGTTTTGGAGTAGCGTTGCTCACTAAATCTGACTTGATAATACGTGATATAGATATTTTACAACGTATTAACGAAAAGACGAAAAGTGTTGTGCAAATGACGTTGACTACTTTTGATGAGGAATTATGCAGGGTTTTAGAGCCGAATGTCTGCACTACTAAGCGTAGGTTTGAAGTGTTAAAAGAAATGCAACGTGCGAATATTCCGACTATTGTTTGGTTGACACCTGTTTTACCGTTTATAAATGATACCGAAGAAAACATTTTAGGTATATTAGAGTACTGTAAAGATGCCGGTGTAAAAGGAATATTGACATTTGGCATTGGTCTTACTTTGAGGTTTGGTAATCGAGAATATTATTATAAAAAATTAGATGAGCATTTTCCAAACTTGAAATTAAAGTATATGCATAAATTCGGTGCATCTTATGGGATAAGAAGCCAAAACAATGCCAAACTAACAAAGATAATTCGCGATTTTTGTAAAAAGAATAATATGATTTATGGTGAAAAAGCGGTTTTTAGTTACGTTTGGGAATTTCCGGAGAAAGAAAAACAGCTTAATTTTTTTGATATATAATATTATGTTTTAAATAATGACGATAGACTCAACACTTCTTGTTCAAAGAGGTGTTTTTTACTGTGAAAATGAAAGGAAAAG
>CAYJNC010000444.1:0-1590 GCA_964371185.1 uncultured Christensenellaceae bacterium | reverse complement strand
GTTCATGAGGGCACATCCCTCACCATTCTTAACAATTTTAGGCGCAGGACACCCCATGTTTATGTCTATCACCCTTAATTTTTTTGGTAATGTTTCACACAAAAATGCAGCCGCATTCGCCAAAATATCCGGTTCTTTCCCAAAAAGCTGAATGCCCACGTTTTTTTCTTGCTCACCAATTACAAGCAAGTCTTGCGTTCTACTGTTCTTATATTCAAGCCCCTTTGCACTAACCATTTCGCTAAAAGTCAATTGAGCACCTTGCTTTGTACACAATTCCCTTGCCGCAACGTCCGTTATACCCGCCATCGGCGCTAAATACAAATTAATATCGTCTTTCATGCCATCCTCAATTTTTAACAAAAACCCGCAATATGCGGGTTTTAAAATTTTTTTAATACTTGTTTATTAGACTGTGAAACACCTGTTAGCTTGACGACACCGTGCTTTGCTCTTGCTCACTTTGTGTTTCATCGGTCGTTATTTCACCATCAACCACAACAGCATTTTCGTCTACTTCCGTGTCTTCGCCTTCTTCTACTGCTTCTTCTATTTCTGTATTCACATACTCAACATAGGTTAGCGAATCAATCTGCCAGCTTCCGTCTGCCTCTTTCACAAGCGTAACATCGTATATACCCGTCGGCCACTGTGGCACAAATTGCTCGGGAATATTGCCGTTTTCATCCGGCTCTGGCGGCTCTACCGTTAAGTCTCTCATGACTTCGGTTAAACGTATGTTGGCCGTTTCTTCCCATGCCCACACGATAGTTGTGTCTATGTCTACACGTTCGTAATAATCAAGCACTACATATTCATCGTAAACATCACTGTTCATTACATTGTCCGTTGCAATAGCATTTTGCGAAAACAATCTGGCCAATATAACTTCATCTGTGGACGTCGGCAACAAAACAGACTGCGCTCTTCTTGCAAACGCATCTTCCGTTATCATACTGACACTCATAGTGTTTAATGCCGTATTGTATGCTACCTTGATAAGCATATAAGTCAAAATTACCGCTACCATGCAGGCAAACACATAAAGCACAGCCCTTAGAATTTTAATAATTCTTCTTCGTGCGTCCATCTTTATTCCTTCGTTTTTAACGGTTTCATTGTCGGGAACAACAATACGTCTCTGATAGAGAACCTGTCGGTAAACAGCATCACCATGCGGTCAACACCTATTCCCATACCGCCGGTCGGTGGCATTCCATAGCTTAAAGCATTGATGAAATCTTCGTCCATCATGTTCGCTTCATCATCACCCGCTTCACGCTTTCTCACCTGCTCCATAAAACGTTCTTTTTGATCGTCCGGATCGTTTAAGTCGGAAAATGCATTTGCAATTTCTCGGCCTGTTGCGAACAATTCAAAACGTTCGGTAAGCCAAGGCTCATCGGCCTTTCTTTTAGCAAGCGGAGATACCTCTACGGGGTAATCGCAAATAAATGTTGGCTGAATCAAATGCTCCTCAACTTTTTGTTCGAAAGCTTCGTTTAGAAGTTCTCCCTTAGTGGGTGATCCTTCAAAACCTATTCCATGGCTCTTAGCCAATTTTTGCGCTTCTTCGTCTGTTTCACATAA
>CAYJNC010000443.1:0-1592 GCA_964371185.1 uncultured Christensenellaceae bacterium | reverse complement strand
CGGAAAATCTACCTTGATTAACCTACTCATGCGCTTTTACGATGTAGACTCGGGCAACATAGAAATAGATTCAACAGACGTTTTTGACATTAAAAGAGATAGCTTAAGGAAGTTGTTCGGAATGGTGTTGCAAGAAACGTGGCTAAAAACGGGAAGTGTTGCGCAAAACATTGCATTCGGCAAGCCGGACGCAACTTTTAGTGAAATAGAAAGTGCGGCAAAGGCGGCGGGTGCACACAGTTTTATAAGAAAACTACCGAACAAGTATGACACGATAATTAAAGAAGACGGGGGCATTTCGGCCGGGCAAAAGCAGTTGATTTGTATTGCACGGGCTATGCTTTTAAGGCCGTCTATGCTAATATTAGACGAGGCGACAAGCAGTATAGACACGCTGACAGAACAAAAAATCAACAGGGCCTTAGACGACATGTCGGTCGGAAAAACGGGTTTTGTGGTGGCGCACAGGCTTTCTACGATAAGAGAGGCAGACATAATTTTGGTGATGGACAACGGTAAAATCGTAGAGCAAGGAAACCACGAGCAATTGCTTGCAAAGGGCGGGTTTTATGCAAACCTTTGGAATAGTCGAGCAGAATTACAACAATAGTTTATTATTTTAAAATTTATGTATACGGAGGATAATTATATGAAAAGAATTAGCCAAGCCATTAAAGAAAAGGGCGTGCTGGTGTCAGACGGTGCATGGGGAACTTTTTTATATGAAAAAGGATTGAAGGTAGGCGAGTGCCCCGAGTTGTGGTCGGTAGAGCGGTTTGACGACGTGGTAGACATTGCAAAAAGCTACATAGATGCCGGCGCCGACATGGTTGAAACAAACAGTTTTGGAGCAAACGAATTTAAGTTAGAGCATTTTGGTTTGCAAGACAGGGTGGAAGAGATAAACAAGGCGGCCGTTTTGGCGTCGGCGAAGGCGGCAGGCGATAAAATCGTTTTGGGCTCGGTTGGGTCTACCGGCAAGATGTTGCTTATGGGAGATGTTACAAAAGATGAGATGAAAAGTGCATACAAGAGGCAAATTCAGGCGTTGTTAGACGGTGGTGCCGATGCAATAGTAGTGGAGACGATGACAGACATTGAAGAGGCGGAAATTGCGGTTGCGGTGGCAAGAGAACTTACAGATGCAGACATAGTTGCAACGTTTACATTCGACAAAACAAAACAGGGCGAGTTTCGTACCATGATGGGCATAACACCGACACAGGCGGCACAGGCGATGATAGCGGCCGGCGCGGACGTTGTGGGCGCAAATTGCGGCAGTGGCATGGAGCAAATGGCAGAAGTGGTTAAAGAAATAAGAGAGGCGTGCCCGGATGCTTATATTTTAATCCATGCAAACGCAGGATTGCCGCAAAATATAGACGGAAAAGACGTTTATTTGGAATCTCCCGAACAAATGGCTGAATTTACCAAAAAAGCCATCTTGGCGGGTGCAAACATAGTGGGCGGTTGTTGCGGCACCACGCCTAAGCATATCTGTGCGATAAGAAAAGTAGCGGACGACATTAATAGGTAGGGGTATGGTTTGAAAAGAGTATTTTTAATTGTTTTAGATAGTTTTGGAATAGGCG
>CAYJNC010000442.1:0-1597 GCA_964371185.1 uncultured Christensenellaceae bacterium | reverse complement strand
CGCCACCGTATATATTTTTGTATCCGCTTTCACTACCGCCGTATACGGCAAATCTGTGTTGATTTTCATGGCGTCGGTATACACATGATCCGGACGGATTTTCAGGCCGCAAAGCGCCCCTTCAAAAGCTTTTCTGGTCGCCTGCAATATGTTTATTTCGTCTATTTCTTTTGGTTCTACTAAAAACACGCAACAATCTATGGCCTTTTTCATGATCTCTTCAAACAAGGCCTCTCGCTTCTTTTCCGATACCTTCTTAGAGTCGTCTACCCCTAAAATAAGGTCGTCATGCGGCAAGATAACACACGCCACAACAACCGGGCCCGCAAGCGGCCCTCTGCCCACTTCGTCTATGCCCGCAACAAGATATTCTCCTCTTTGCCAATGCTCTTTTTCGTATTCTGTCATCAGCACAAGTTTTTCTTGAAGTCTTTCTTCTCTTTTTCCCATTATTCTGTCGGAGGTATCTCTATTGAAATACGTCCCATCTTTCCGTTTTTAAAATCATCTAACAATGTTTTTGCGCCCCTGTCGGTGTCATAGACACCTCCACGCAACAAAAATCCTCTGCTTTTGCAGATGTCATTTAGTATTTCAAAGGCATCTTCGTTTAATTCGTCTAATTTATATCTATCCAATAAACATTGCGGTTCGCTCATCTTTAAATACTTTAATAGATAATATGCCAAAGATTCTTCGTCTAAAATATCTAACTTAATACTGCCTATCAGAGCAACGACGGCGCCCGTTTGTTCGTCCTTAAACTTAGGCCACAAAAGCCCGGGCATGTCTAATATTTCTAAATAATCGTCTATCTTTGCCCATTGCAACGCCTTTGTTACACCGGGTTTATTGCCCTCTTTCATCTTTCTTTGTCCGCACAACCTGTTTAATATGGCAGACTTACCAACATTCGGTATGCCGGCAACAAGCAACCGCAATGTTTTCTTTGCGCCTTTAGCCTCATATTTTTTCAACACGCTTAAAGAAGCGTCTCTTATTTTCTTTTTTAAGCCTTCCGAGTCTGCTTTTACGGCAGAAAACTCTATTGCCCAAATTCCCTTGCTTTTAAAATATTCTATCCACTTTTTTGTAACTTTTGGGTTCGCAAGATCCGACTTGTTTAAAATAAACAGACGAATTTTTGATGCAAACATATCGTCGAAGTCAGGATTTAGAGAGCTTAAAGGCGCTCGTGCATCTAAGACTTCTATAACCATGTCTATCATTTTCAGTTTTGGTGCTAATTTTCGACGGGCTTTTGTCATATGCCCCGGGTACCATTGTATATCCATATTACCCTCTCTTTCCTAACCTTCAGTATACCTAAAAAACGTAAAAAAGTAAATAATTTGGTAATATGATATTCGGTCATATATAATAAGCCTATTTGCCTTAAGGGCGTGTTGAGAAAGTCCGATTTATTAAACACCAACGTTTTATCACAATAAAACCGGCTTTTTTTAACCTGCGACACAAAAAAAGAGTGGCATCTGTTAAACACCACTCAAAATTGCTATTGCTTTATATTGTATTCAAATCAACCGCATTTAGAGTATCCGCAAGAACGGCAAATGTTGCAACCGCCTTCATGCTC
>CAYJNC010000441.1:0-1598 GCA_964371185.1 uncultured Christensenellaceae bacterium | reverse complement strand
CTATGTCTTTGGTTATTATTAAGTATATAATAGAATAGTTAATTTACTTTCCCACTACTAGTTCAGAAAGGAATATATATGAATATTTGGTTGTTGACAAACGGAATATTTAGCGGAGCACTACCTAAATTAATGCCTCTTTTGGAAAACTTGGAAGGATACAAATTCAAAGCCGTTAATTTTTCGGAAATAAGTTACTCGCTCACAAACGCAGATACTCCAAAAATTTGGATAAACGGTGTCTCGGTTTCTCCTCCCGATATCTTTTTCATATTAGATACCGAAACAGAAACCAGCTATCCCGTCTCTACATATTTAGAATCTATCGGGGCTATAAACGTAAACAGCGTGGCGGCAAAACGAATTGCAGGCAGCAAGGCAGTTTCCTACCAAACCCTTGCCGATGCCAACATTCCCGTAATAAAATCGCTTGTTTGTAAAAGCACCACCGACATCTTATTATTGTTACAAGAATTAGGTTTGCCCTTAACACTAAAGCCCGACAGCACCTATTTAAAACAAGACATAACCGTAGTTCAAACAAAAGAAGAATTAAAAAATGCCCTCTTAGCTTTTGATGACTCTACTTCGCTTGTTGCTCAAAACTACATCCCCTCTTCTTCCGACAAATTAATTCAGATTATCACAATAGGAGAAGACATTGTTTATACCACGTGTACACAAAACGGCGAAGAATACGAGACAGAGGCAACCGAAGACATCAAGGCTATATGCAATAAAATAGTTAAGGCTACCCGTCTTAATTTTTCAAAAATCACGTTGTTGTCAACATCGGACGGTTATGTTGTCAGCGAAATAAATTCCGGCGACGGGTCTTTGTCTTGGTTAGACAAGGCAGACCTTATCCCCGTTTTTTTAGAATTATTTAAAAATTTAGCGGCTAATAATCCTTGGCCGAAATGGCACCTTGCCGATTTAATGCAAAAATCAAAAATAACTCAGATGTGCGAACTGCTACTGGATCTTGAAAAGCCACAGTTTTTAAAAGCCGTTCAAACGTTGTTCGGAAATTGCCAACAGACTCAAGAAACAATGCTTTTAGAGTTAATTAGAAATTGCGCAGACACAGAGTACGGTCGGCTAAATAATTTTAAAGACATAAAAAATATCGATGATTTTAAAAAGGCAATACCCATAAACGAATGGAGCACCTTTGCGCCCTATTGTGCCCGCATGGAAAAAGGAGACGAAGACCTCTTGTTTCCCGGTCAGGCAGATTATTTCTATGCAACTTCGGGCAATATCGGTTCATTCAGATACATTCCCGAAAGCGCTCGGGAAACTATCGCCCGAGAGGCAATTGCACAAGCAAGGCTCGCATATAACCTTCTTAATTTTGGCGAAAATGCCGCAACAAGGGTTTTCGCTTTCATGACTAAATCTGTGATAGACGCTACCGACGCAGGCATTCCGAGGGGTACAGCCTCCGGACGTTCCGGCGATTTAATCAGCGCTACCCTGCTTTCTAAACTAGCCTTCCCCCGAGACGTAGTAAACATCTACGAGGGAGAGTCTCTGCTTTATATGATGATGCGGTGCGCACTTGTGTTTTCCGATCTTACCGCAATTGTCGGAAA
>CAYJNC010000440.1:0-1627 GCA_964371185.1 uncultured Christensenellaceae bacterium | reverse complement strand
CCATACAAGCCGCGCCTTCTTTTCTCCCGATAGCACCCAAACCCTCGGTTGTTGTAGCCGAAACATTGACGTAAGTTTTATCTGTGCTCAATGCTCTTGCGATATTTTCAACCATCTGTTCTTTATACGGCGCAATTTTCGGCGCTTGCATAACAAGCGTGCTATCTATGTTTACAATAGAATACCCATATTTTTTTAATAAATCGCCTACTTCGCTAAGTAATTTAAGCGATGAAATATCTTTATATTTAGGATCGGTGTCGGGAAACAACTTGCCAATATCGGTAAGCCTTGCCGCCCCTAACAGCGAATCCATAATTGCGTGTGTAAGTACATCTGCATCCGAATGCCCGTCAAGGCCGTCCGCATCGGGTATTTCCACTCCACCCAAAACCAGTTTGCGACCCTTTTTAAATGCGTGCACATCATAACCGTTCCCTATACGAATATTAATCTTATTATCCTCTTCAACTATTTTTTGCCCTTTTTTAATATCTGCCTTAGTTGTAAGTTTGATATTATCATGAGCCGCTTCAACTATACGCACACTTTCCCCTAAGCGTTCGACAAGGCTCGAGTCATCCGTGCCCAAAAAACCGTCTTCTTTTGCCTTTTTATAAGCCTTCTTAAGCGTACTCGCTAAAAAAACCTGTGGGGTTTGAATTAAAACCAATTCTTCTCTATCGAGTGTTTCTGCAACAATCCCGTCACTAACTCGTTTAATGGTGTCTGTCGCCTTAATGCCGGCCACTCCGCTACCATAACGTATCGCACTCGCCACACAGTCTTTTATTACCTTTGTCGTAACAAAACAGCGAGCCGCATCGTGGACTAATATCAAGTCGGACTCATCGGGTGCAACTTTAAGCGCATTTTCAACAGAATTCTGTCGTTCTTTGCCACCCACACAAAAAAAGTAATTGTCATTTTTAAGATATTTGGTTACTTTGTGTCTTATTATATCTTGCTCATCTTCTTTTGATACGATAACAACCGATGAAAAAAGTTTTGTCTCTTCAAATGTCTTTAAACATCTAACCAAAGCACTCTTATCTTCAAACTTAATAAGCACCTTGTTTTGTTCAGTTTGCATTCTCCTGCTGCTACCGGCAGCTAAAATCACGGCGCAAATCTTCATTTCTTATCGATTACCTCATACATAGTTTGAGCCTCGTCTTTTTTTGTTGTATCTTTGATTTCACATACACGTACGCTAAGCGGTTGCTTGCCGAACGCAATTGTTATTTCGTCTCCTATTTTAACGGTATAAGAACTTTTCTGTGGCTTGTCGTTGACGCTGACATATCCACCTTCGCAGGCAGATTGCGCAACGGTACGCCTCTTTATTATCCTCGAAACCTTCAAATATTTGTCTAACCTCATCATATCACCTATACTAAAAAATTTTTTTAAGTAGAAAAATAAAGGGCAGGTAATAAAATTACCCACCCTTAATTATTAAAAAACTACTTTACTGCATCTTTGAATGCTTTACCTGCTTTAAAAGCCGGTACTGTTGAAGCTGCAATGTTGATTTGTTCTTTTGTTTGTGGGTTAATCCCTGTACGAGCCGCACGAGTACGTGCTTCAAAAGAACCAAAGCCGACAATCTGTACTTTACCACCCT
>CAYJNC010000439.1:0-1633 GCA_964371185.1 uncultured Christensenellaceae bacterium | reverse complement strand
AGCTTAATGTTGATCGGAACGTATGAACACACAGTAGACGATAAAGGCCGTGTTTTCATGCCTGTAAAATTAAGAGAAAAATTAGGCGAGCAGTTTATTGTTACTAAAGGTGTAGGCAAGTGCCTTTTCGTGTTTTCCGGAAGTGAATGGGAAAAATTTTCCGAGAAATTAAGAGATCTGCCCATATCTAATGCGGCGGCTCAGAGTTTTTTGCGTAAGTTGTTTGCAAATGCTTGCGAGTGCACGCCCGACAAACAAGGCAGGATATTGCTTCCGCAAAGGTTGCGTAATTACATAGAACTTATTAAAGAAGCTGTAATAAACGGAGTTATGACACGTGCTGAAATTTGGTCTAAGGAAGGCTGGGATAACTATTGTGATGATTCTGACGCTGAATATGAAACAACATTGCAAGAACTGTCCGAATTAGGTATATAGCTTATGAACGAGGGACATGTTTCCGTATTATATAAACAATCTTTAGATGCGCTTTTGCTTGAAAACGGCAAAACAATAGTAGACGGCACGTTAGGCGGCGCAGGCCATTCAGAAGGAATATTAAGGCAAATTTCACCCGGTGGAATGCTGATAGGCATAGACAAAGACGACGCGGCAATAAAAAGATGCGGTCTACGCCTAAGTGAATTTGAAAACAAAATGCTTGTTAAAGATGATTTCAAAAACATTAATGAAATCCTAAACAGGCTTTCTATAGACAAAGTAGACGGCGTACTTCTTGATTTAGGTGTTTCTTCTTATCAATTAGACGAGGGAGACAGAGGTTTTTCCTATAAACAAGAAGCACCGCTCGATATGCGAATGGACAGAGAAAGTGGTTTGTCGGCGCAAGATGTGGTGAACGAGTACTCAAAAGAGCAGTTGACACAGATAATAAAAGATTATGGCGAAGAAAGATGGGCAAGCAGAATAGCACAATTTATTGTGGAAAGACGGAAAGAAGAGCCCATTGAAACGACATTTCAGTTGGTCGGTGCAATAAAAGCGGCCATACCAAAAGCGGCAAGGGCGGTGGGGGCACACCCCGCCAAAAAAACCTTTCAGGCGATTCGTATTGAAGTGAACGGCGAACTGAAAGGGCTAAAAGATGCAATTACAGATTATATAGATAGATTAAACAGCGGAGGAAGAATTGCAATAATAACTTTTCATTCTCTTGAAGACAGGGCGGTAAAACAAACCTTCCAAAAGCTGTATAACCCGTGTGAATGCCCGAAAGAGTTTCCGGTATGCGTTTGCAACAAAAAAAGGAGTATTGAGATTATCACAAGAAAACCAATACTTCCGACAGCCGAGGAAACAGAGGAAAACAGAAGAGCGAGAAGTGCAAAATTACGGGTAGCCGAAAAATTATAGAGAAAGAGAGGTAACTGCCATGAACGCAATACCTAAGAAAACACACGAATATCAAAGAACACACATACCGAGCACACCACCGGCACATAGGAAAGAGCCTATCGGTAAGGTTGAATACTTAGAAGACAGACGCAGACAAGCGGGAACCGGTCAACGGGGAAAGGCAAAAGGTGGAAAGCCTAATGTTGTGCCATTTAGCAATCGTACAAAAAACAGTCTGAATATTGCTACGAAAAAAAGCCAACAACAAAGGCTACAG
>CAYJNC010000438.1:0-1636 GCA_964371185.1 uncultured Christensenellaceae bacterium | reverse complement strand
TGCGAAATTTCCCCTGTTTTAAAGGCTTTTTTCATTATTTAATTTTGTCATAAACATGCTCTGACAAATTTCAAGTGCAATTAATTGAATAAAAATAATTTCGAGAATATAATGAATTTATAGCAATACCACAAAGACTAACGGGGAGGAAATATTTTATGAAACAAGGCGTACAAAAATTCGGTAGGTTTTTAAGCGGCATGGTAATGCCAAACATTGGCGCATTTATTGCGTGGGGGCTTATTACCGCACTCTTTATTCCGGCAGGTTGGTTTCCAAACGAAACCCTCGCACAACTCGTCGACCCAATGCTCAACTACCTATTGCCATTGCTGATTGCATACACAGGCGGTAGTATAATTGCAGGTGTCAGAGGTGGTGTAATCGGTGCTGTAGCAACAATGGGAGCAATTGTAGGCTCTCCCGAAACTACGATGCTACTCGGTGCCATGATAATGGGTCCGATAGGTGGCGTGGCGGTAAAACAGTTCGACAAACTAATCCACAACAGAATAGCGGCAGGTTTTGAAATGTTGGTTAACAACTTTTCTGTAGGATTTTTAAGTTTTGGCTTGGCCATACTTGCATTTTACGGAATTGGTCCGATTATAGTTATATGTACAGACGCACTCGGCATGGCCGTTGGTTGGTTGGTAGAATACAGCCTGTTGCCCGCTACGGCAATTATGGTAGAACCTGCTAAGGTTTTATTCCTAAACAACGCAATAAACCACGGAGTGTTCACACCCTTAGGAGCACAAGAAGTTCTTGAAACGGGAAAATCGGTTTTCTACATGATAGAATCAAACCCCGGCCCGGGCTTGGGAGTTCTTCTTTCCTACATGGTTGCCGGCAAAGGCAGTGCAAGAAGCACAGCACCCGGTGCCGCAATCATACAATTCTTCGGCGGTATTCACGAAGTATACTTCCCATTCGTGCTCATGAAGCCGGTATTACTGCTTGCGCTCATAGCAGGTAGCGGAACAGGTATATTCTTGTTTACCACACTTGGCGGCGGACTCGTCGGGCCGGCCGCTCCGGGAAGCATTATTGCACAAATGATGATGTCTGCGCCGGATGCGTATTTGGCAAACATTGTCGGCATAGCAGCCTCAATTATCGTGACCTTCCTGATAGCCACACTGTTGCTGAAAAGGTCTCGAAACACAAGCGGAGACCTCGATGCCGCTCAGTCAAAAATGCAGGGCATGAAAGCAGAAGCAAAAGGAACGGCAGTTGCTGCTCCGACAACAAATAACGAAGCAACAACAAACGCATTCCCGAAAAATGTTACAAAAATCGTGTTCGCTTGTGACGCAGGCATGGGAAGCAGTGCTATGGGAGCATCTAAACTCAGAAAAAGGTTGAAAGACAACGGCTTTGCACACATAGAAGTAGTTCATGCCCCCGTAAGCGAAGTTCCGACCGATGCACAAATCATCGTGACTCACGAGCAATTGCAACAAAGGGCAAAAGATGCAAGCCCAACGGCTTATGTTATTCCCATAACAGATTTTATGAATGCACCGCAATATGCGCAGTTGATAGAAGACTTAAAATCGGCAAACGAAACGTCAGCTGATACTCCTACCGACACAAGCAAAGCAGCAAACGGATTACCAAGCTCGGGTACAAA
>CAYJNC010000437.1:0-1645 GCA_964371185.1 uncultured Christensenellaceae bacterium | reverse complement strand
AAAGTAATAGCGGCAGGACCCGGAAACCCACCCGTAATAGTAGACGACACGGCGAAGATAAAGAAGGCGGCAAAAGACATTGTGGATGGAGCAAGTTTTGACAACAATGTATTGTGTGTAGCCGAAAAAGAAGTGTTTGCGTTTGCAAACATTGCGGATTCGCTAATACAAGAAATGCAAATGAACGGAGCGTTTTTGGTGAGCGGATCGGATATAGAAAAAATAATGAACACAGTGCTTGAAAATAAGAACGGAAAATATGTTATAAACCGCCATTTTGTAGGCAAGCCTGCGACACATATATTGAGAGAGTCGGGAATAATGTTTAGCGGAGAACCAAAGCTTGTTATAGCGGAGGTGACAGCAAATCATCCGTTTGTACGTGTAGAGATGTTAATGCCGGTATTGGGAATAGTGCGAGTAGGGGACATAGACAGCGCAATCAGAGAGGCAATAAATGCGGAGCAAGGCTGTCAGCATTCGGCGATGATACATTCGACAAACATAAATAATATGTCTAGGGCGGCAATAGCGCTAAACACAACAATATTTGTTAAGAATGCGCCTTCATATGCAGGGCTTGGATTTGGAGGCGAGGGTTACACAACCTTAACGATTGCAACACCGACGGGCGAAGGATTAACGAGCGCAAAATCTTTTACAAGAGCAAGAAGATGCGTGTTGCAAGGTGATTTTAGAATAATATAAGAGGATGGCTATGAATTTAGTAGAAAAAATAAAACAAGCAGGTGTGGTGGGCGCAGGTGGCGCAGGGTTTCCTACACATGTTAAGGTCAATTGCAAGGCTGAATATGTAATAGCAAACGGTGCGGAATGCGAACCCTTGTTGCGTGTTGACCAACAATTAATGGAGTTAGACGCACAAAAGGTTGTTGCCGGCGTTTATGCTGTCATGCAACAAACGGGCGCAAAAAAGGGTGTAATAGCATTAAAAGGCCACTACAAGAATGCGATAGCGGCACTCACAAGAGAACTTAAACCGGGTATGAGCCTTCATATAATGAGGGGATATTATCCGGCCGGAGACGAACAACAAATAGTTTACGAAGTAACGGGGAAAGTTGTGCCGACGGGTGGCCTGCCTTTAGATGTAGGAGCGGTAGTTTGTAATGTAAGCACGTTGATAGAAATTGCAAATGCCGTAGATGGTGGCTCGGTTATAACAAAATATGTGACGGTAGGCGGTGCGGTTGCGACACCCAAAACAATTAATGTTCCGATAGGCACAAGCGCACAACAGTTGATAGATGCGGCGGGCGGAACAACGCAAGATTGTGTATATATAGTAGGTGGTCCTTGTATGGGAGCGGTGGTAGAAAATTTAGATTTTCCCATAACAAAAACGACGGGCGGTCTGCTTGCTATACCAAAAGGTCATAGCATAATAAACAAGAAATCGGCAGAAATGAACGTTAAATTAATTAAGGCGGTCTGTTGTCAGTGTTCTATGTGCACACAAATGTGCCCGAGAAACGCACTTGGCCTTAAAGTAGAACCACACAAGGCGATGAGAGCAGTAGCAAATGGCATAGACGTTTTAGGAGACAGTTTCAACGGAATATTTTCCTGTTGCGATTGCGGAATATGCACATATCAAGCCTGTAATTTCGGGTTAAAACCCTCA
>CAYJNC010000436.1:0-1646 GCA_964371185.1 uncultured Christensenellaceae bacterium | reverse complement strand
TGTCTACATCCATATTAAAACCCGACCGAAGATAGTCTCTTGAGAATTCTGTCATACTATCAAAATACTCTTCAAAAGACAGACAAGCATTGCCGGCGTTTTGCACCCATCTTGGGGCCTCGGAGGTGCGAATTATGCGCATCTGAGAAACACCCATTTCGTTAGGAAGCTTTGCGGTCGGCAGAAGGGTGTCTATGTTTCCTTTGTGTACATTTGTTTGTACTTTTACATCAAACCCCATTTCTAAGCTTAATTTAATTGCGTTCAGTGCCGTTTTTTCGGCGCCTTTTTTATTACGAAGCCAATCGTGGTGGGTGAGACCGTCTAAAGATATTTTTATAAGTGGGTTGCAACCTATTTCCTTAAACCTACCCAGTGTTTCTTTCGATATAAAGTGGCCGTTTGTGTTAAGCTCGTTTAAATACATGCCCCTTGCATAAATTCCTTCCACAATATCAAAGAAATTTTTGTGCAACATGGGTTCGCCGCCGGTTATTGTAAAAGCGTTAACACCACACTCGCAAGCCGAGTCTAGCAGTTTGTTTGCATCTTCTAAGCTCCATTCGGCCATCAGCGGAGCATTGTCTGCCGCGTTGAAACAATGCAGGCAATTGTAGTTGCATTTTCCGGTTATCATCCAATTGATCTTAGGAAAATACCGGTTATCGCAATCCTTATGTTTTTGCCATTCTGTGAGGACTTGACCGGGTTTTGCCTCGCTAATTAACCATTTTTCTATCAGCGTATCTACTAGTTCATTATGTTCGACGTCGTGCTCGCCATCACACAACAAAAGCAATTCAAATTCTTCTTTGCTTAAACCGTTTGCGGTTTGCGAATTTTTCATGTAATAAGCATAGGGAACAAGCCACCACGAACGCAGTGCTATATTATCGTTTAATATATATTTCATTTTCTTTACTTCCTGCTTTTTAATAATGCGTAATTATAACAATTTTAGTTAGATTAATATGGCGGTAACTACGAAAGCATGACTTGCCACCACTTATAGCCACAATCTAGGCAGGTTAGGATAAACATGTATTGTTCGGTTTCTTGTTTTATGTTTATAGACCTGCATTTCGGACATTTAGCCTTAAAGAAATTGCATCCACCACCCGAAACATTGTCTAATTCCCGATCAGACAATTCACCGGCTTTTTTCATTCCGACTAACAAACTACTTGCCTGTTCTTCGCTCATTTCAATGTCATTTTCTTTAGCCAAAGCAAGCAGTTCTTGCGCCGTTTCGCATTTTCTGGCCTTTGCGATTAATTCTTTTGTAATTTCCATAATTTTTCCTTTTTACTGTTCTTATTTTATTTCATCATATTTTACTGCCATAAAAAGATTCAGCCCTGCAGTCATTACAAACGAGGGTATATTGATACGGCTCTTCAACCACTCTAACATTTTTTGAATTACATCTATAACATTTGTTTGCAAACCAATCGCACCCTCCGCCCGAAACGTTGTCTAATTCTTCGTCCGCAACTTCGCCTGTGGCGGTAAGCTTTTTGAAGAATTCTGTCGCTTGTTCTTCTGTGATTTCAATCTCATTTTCTTTAGCTAAAGCAAGCAACTCATAAACCGTTTCACATTTTTTAGCTTTTTCTAATAATTCTTTTGTAATTTTCATAAATTTA
>CAYJNC010000435.1:0-1663 GCA_964371185.1 uncultured Christensenellaceae bacterium | reverse complement strand
ATTTTTCGTTTGAAGTTACTTCCATAAAAAATCTCCTGCATTTCCATGTCTAACAGACTATGAATTTTCTTTTTTGTCTTATCGCACAAGTCTGCCGCATCTAAATTAAATAAATAATTATCCAAATCGTATTCGCCTATCATCATCTTGGTGTGAAAAATTCGCTCTGCATATAGGTTAACGTCTATCATCTTGTACTTTTCTTTGACATTTTCGGGAATATACTCTTGAATAGACTTTATCGGGTGGTCTATAAAAATTTTATCCCCGTCCTTTTGTCGCGTAAACCCCCTCACCCTGTAATCGAGAGTAAGAATATCCGGGTCAAAACTGCCTATCAGCATATCAAGCGCACGCAATGGCGAAATCATACCACAGGTAGAAATATCTATGTCTGCCCGAAAAGTGCAAATCCCCTTTTGCGGATGGCTTTCCGGATAGGTGTGCACGGTTATATGACTCTTATCTAAATGAGCCACCACGTCTTGTTTTTCAACAGGTTCTTCGGCAATAAGCATGGTTACGCTTGCCCCTTGCGGTTCATAGTCTTGCATTGCGATGTTTAATACGTGCGCATCAATCTCATTCGCAACATCTTTTAATATCCGGGTCAACCTTTTAGAATTATAATATTCGTCTATGTAGAGCAAATAGCTTTGCCTGTCTGCCACCGTGTTTGCATAGCAAATATCGTATATGTTAAAACTTAAAGTCTTTGTTAGATTGTTAAACCCGTACAGCTTAATCTTTCCCATTTTTTCCTTCTTCATATAAAAACTCCAACGTTTGTCATTGGAGTTTTAGCCTTTTAATGTGAGTATAACTAAGAAATTTCACCGCTTGTTGTTGCTGTGTTTTCCGAATTACTCTCCGAAGACTCGCCCTCGTTTGAGCCTTCTTCTGCCGTGTCATCACCGCTTTGTTCACTTGCTTGCTGCGCTTCTTGTGCTTCTTGTGCGGTTGGCGCTTTGTGGAATTTATAGTCTATTTCCGCACCGCGTATTTCGGCAATCTGCATCATTTGGGTCACCGTAACAAAAGTATACCCCGCATCTCTTAGTGCCGGAATAACGCTTTCCATTGCTTTTACGGTAGACATGTGCAAATCATGCGCCAAAACTACCGATCCGTCTTTAACATTATTCATAATTTTATTATAAATTGTTTCCGTGTTCTTATTTTCGGGTTTCCAGTCTTCGGGATCAACATTCCAAATGATTTGTTCCCTACCCATCTCTTGTGCACGTTCTTTAGACATCGAGCCATAAGGAGGCCTGTCTATAGTTGTTCTGAGGCCTACAACACCTTCGATTATATCGTTTGTTTTGCCTATTTGATCGTTCATCATTTGATCAAAGGATAACGTCATCAAATCGGTATGATCATAACTATGCGTGCCGATTTCGTGGCCTTCGTCGTATATTCTCTTTGTTAGCTCGGGTTCGTTTTCTACCCTTTCACCCAAAACAAAAAATGTCGCAACCGCATCGTTTTCGGCTAATATGTCTAACAATCTGTCCGTATTGCCTTCTACCGGGCCGTCGTCAAATGTTAACGCAACCACCTTGTCGTTTAGTGGGTCTATCCCTTCTAAACTTTGAGGCGGCATATAGTTTTCGCCCAAATTAAGCTGTGTCAAACTGCCGGTATATGGTGGCAAAGT
>CAYJNC010000434.1:0-1663 GCA_964371185.1 uncultured Christensenellaceae bacterium | reverse complement strand
TTTGTCGAACGGGCTTGCAGTTTAAGGCAAAAAACGCAGCTTTAGCACCGCTAAGCCTCGGCTTTTTAACGCTAAAATGCAATTAAAGGCGATGAAATTACGAAATTATGACTTTTTTTCAACACCCATTAAAACATTAAGACATAAAAGAGGCGCAATATGATAAAGCTAAGCAATTTAAAACTACCTGTGGATTATGATGCAAAACAGCTTAAAGAAGCCATTGTGAAGAAATTAAAAAAGAATGTTTCGTTAATCGGCGATCCTATCATTTTAAGACAGGCAGTAGACGCACGCAACAAAACAAACGTATTCATGAATATAACGGTCTGCGTCTCACTTAATAACGAAGAAGGCTTAAATTTAAACGGAAAAGATATTTCCGCATATTTGCCGAAAGAATATACATTTAACTACTCGTCAATAAAAAGCGCCACCCGTCCGATAGTCGTAGGTAGCGGACCGGCCGGCTTGTTTTGCGCACTTTTGCTTTGTCGTTTTGGATTAAAACCAATTGTTGTAGAACGAGGCGGCAATGTTTTAGAGAGGGAACAAAGTGTAAACCGCTTTTTTCAAACAGGCGAGCTTTGCCTTGATTCTAACATTCAATTCGGAGAAGGCGGTGCCGGAACATTTTCCGACGGTAAGCTGACCACCGGAACAAAAGATATAAGAAAAACTTTCGTTATTAACGAACTCATCGCTAACGGCGCACCGGCAGACATTGCCTATTTGGCAAAACCCCATGTCGGTACCGACAAACTCCGAGTAGTCGTAAAAAATTTAAGGGAACATCTAATTTCTTTAGGTGCCGACTTCTTGTTTAACACCTGCCTTGCAGACATAGTTATAAAAAACAAGGTAGCAAATGAAGTTGTGCTTAACGCAAACGGCAACAAAGTGACCTATGCTACAAATATTATAGTCCTTGCAACCGGACACAGCGCAAGAGATACATATAAACTTCTACACGAAAAAGGGGTCTCGCTCACCCAAAAAAATTTCTCGGTCGGGGTGCGAATAGAACACTTGCAAAAAGAAATAGACCTTGCACAATACGGAAGCATAGCAGAATACAAGTCTGTTCCCGCTTCCGATTACAAGCTGGTGCACCACGCAAAAAACGGTCGAAGCGCATACACGTTTTGCGTTTGCCCGGGCGGAACGGTTGTTGCCGCCGCCTCCGAACACGACAGGTTAGTAACAAACGGCATGAGCAACTATGCGCGAAACGAAGTCAATTGCAACGGCGCTTTGTTGGTTGGCATAGACAAGGCAGACTTTTCTTCCGACCATCCTTTGGCCGGCATAGAATTTCAACGCAAACTTGAGAATGCCGCCTATTTACTGGGCGGAGGTAATTTTGTTGCACCCATACAAAAAGTCGGAGACTTTTTAAACGACAGGGTTTCTACTAAATTAGGAAGTGTGTATCCTACCTACCTACCCGGCGGAGTATTTGCCGATTTAAGAAACTGCCTGCCCGAATATATCGCCGACACACTTAAAGAAGCCCTGCCCGCATATGAACGCAAAATTAAAGGTTTTGCTCATGAAGACGCAGTTTTAACTGCGGTAGAATCACGCAGTTATTCCCCCGTACGAATAATAAGAGACGAAGAATATAGGTCTAACATTGCGGGCATTTATCCTTGCGGTGAAG
>CAYJNC010000433.1:0-1663 GCA_964371185.1 uncultured Christensenellaceae bacterium | reverse complement strand
TATAAATTCACCCTTGAACCAGGCAAGTTTTTCTTTTAAATCCATGTCTCCGATGACAATGTTTACCTCTGCGTTGCCAAGCATGTATTCTAACCTGTCTTGCGGATACTCCGGATCTATCGGGATATAGGCGGCGCCGGTTTTTAACACGCTATATGTTCCTAAGGGCATGTTTATCCCCCGATTGACCAAAACGCCAACCACGCAACCGCTTGTTATGCCTTTTTGAATAAGGTGCCCCGCCATGTTGTCGGATAATTTATTAAGCTCGCCATAAGTTATGCTTTCGCTCAAATAGTAAACGGCTTCTTTTTCCGGAAATTTCTTTGCCTGTTCACAAAATAAGTCTACCATTGTTTTGCTCGGGTCTATTGCATATTCTTTTCCGGAAAAATCCTCCAATAAAACCTTTTCATGTTCTTTTGGCAAACCGGATACACAACCGATGGTGTCTTGTTCTTGTGCAATTGCCATTTTGTTTATGACATGAATATATTGTTCAAAGAAGTTTTGAGCGACCCGATCGTCGTATAATTTTTTAGAATATTCAAAGGTTATTTCAATTTCTTTTGCCTTGCTGACAGCCTCTATCTTAAAATCTATCGCAATTTTTTGGCTCTCGAGTTCAATTTCATGCATCTGCAAACCTTCTGTTTTCGGCAGGGTTAACTCGTATATTAAATTAAACATGACGTCAAACATAGGATACCGAGAGACTTCTCTGTCCGGGGCGAATTTTTTAACGATGTCTTCAAAGGGGTAATCTTGCACTTGTTTAACACTTAACACCCGTTTCATGGTGGATTGCAAAAAGCTTTTTATTTCGTCGTCCTGACGAAAACCCATGCGCAAGGGCAGTATGTTTACAAACATTCCCACAATGGTATTTTGCCATTCGTATTTTCGACCGCTCATAGGCGCACCGATGCAAACGTCGCCTGTTCCACAATATTTTGCCAGCGTAATATATAGCGCACCTAACAACACGCCATACTTAGAAACGCCGAATTTTGTTGCGGTCTTTTTAACCGTGTCCGTAGACAATGTTTTGCAGATTAAACTGTCGACGGTTGGCAAAACGGCAGGACGAATGGGCAAGGTGGGCATTTGAGTCTCGGGGACACCGTCTTTAAACATTGCTTCAAAAAGTTCTTCTCCGGCGGTGTCTTTTGCCTCTTCATTCTTAAACACCGCATAATCTTCAAAGTCTATTTCGTTTTGTTGCAACGGTTGACCGTCATACAGCAAAAACAATTCTTTTGCAATTACGGTTACTCCCTGTCTGTCGAGCACGATATGGTGTCCGCATAAATGCAATGTGAACTCGTTTTCGTCATGCTCAAGCAAATTAAACCTAAACAACGAAGGCACGCTTAAATCAAAGGGCGTGTTTAACTCGGTTATTTTTTTGCACGCATCTTCTTTTTTGACGTTAAACCGTTTTAAAGCAAGGGGGACGTTGTCCGCAATTTTATGGACATACTCGCCGTTTTCGTATGGATAATATGAACGAAAGGCGCTGTAGCGCAAAACGAGCGAATCTATCGCTTTTTGCAATTTTTCGACATCAAGCGCACCGCAAATTCTTATGCCGGTGTTAACGTTGTAGGCAACGCTTTCTTTTTCTAAGCCTTGCTCGGTCGCCATTTGGTTTTCAGAATAG
>CAYJNC010000432.1:0-1683 GCA_964371185.1 uncultured Christensenellaceae bacterium | reverse complement strand
GTATGTGTCTCGATAAAACCCGGGAAAATAAATTTCCCGTTGAGTTCTATCACTTTTGACACATCTTTGCAGTTTATTTCGTTTGATACTTCCAATATTTTGCCCGATTCATCGTCAAACAGAATATCTTTATCAAAAATGCCTAAACCGCTTACAACCTTGCCACCCTTCAAAATACATTTCATATCAGTAACCAATCCTCTTCTTTGCAGACCGTTTCAATAATTTTCCCTAAGTTTTCGGGTACTTCGCAAGTATCCCCAACTTTATATTCTATTGTTTTTCCTAAGTATCTGACTTTGCATATCATCTCTTCTTTTGACACAACCGCAAAGCCGTCATTTCTGCTGTCTTCCATGTCCTCTGCCGATGCAAATAATGTAAACTTATCTAAATAAGGTGCACTGTCGTATGGGCAAAAACTCCTACAATTGCCGCATTCGTTACACATATAGTCTATGTGAATAATCTGCCGCATTTCTAACCCCGGTACAGATATGGCAACATTAGCCCTATTCGGACATACCTCTGCACAGTTTTCACAAACAGTAGAACACGACAAACATCTTTTTGTTTCGGTCTCGTCTGTTTTTCTTTTGTTAACATTCCTCTGTTGTCAAAAATGTCACTTACTTTTGCGTCTTCCTTGAAATCTTCAAAAATTGATTGCCCCGCAATTGCCTCGGCAGCAATTTTTGCATCACGAATGCCTTCAACAACAGTGGCCGGCCCATTCAAGCCGTCTCCAATTACATAAACCCCCAATACTTCTGACTCTAATGTGTCTTCGTTAACGCTTGCACAACCCCATTTGTTGACCGGGATATTATTTTTCTCATAAAAACTTGTTATAACTTTTTCGCCAACGGCCGCAATTATTGTATCCGCACAAACTTTAACCGTTCGACCGGTAGAAACAACACCTCTTCTTCCGGAAGCATCTATGTCTCCTAATTCCATTTCTTCGCAAATAAGGTTGCCGTTTTCCCATGATTTTGGCGACAACAATTCTTTAAAATCTACACCGTCTTCTATTGCCATAATTAATTCTTCTTCGTCGGCCGGCATAAATCTTTTTGTTCTGCGATAAACAAGCGAAACATTCTTCACGCCTTTTGTTCTTTTTGCCGCCCTTGCAGTGTCCATAGCAGTGTTACCGCCACCTATAATAACAACATTTTCACCTATGTCTAAATTACCTTCCGACTGTTTAAAATCATATAAGAATTCTAAAGCATTAACGGGAGCAGTATTTTCTATATTCAAAACCCCGGGAGACGTAGCACCTATTGCTATTATTGTTGCATCATATTCTTTTTTAATGTCTGCTATGCTATCTATGGTCGTATTTAGTTTCACCTCTGCTCCGTATGCCATCACCAATTTTGCGTCATTGTCTATTGCATCGTGAGAAATTCTGAATTCGGGTATTATGTTTCTTACAACCCCACCCAAACGGTCGGCCTTTTCAAACAAAGTAACACTATAACCTGCCCTGCTCAAAAAGAATGTTGCCGCCATACCGGCAGGTCCACCACCTATTACAGCTATCTTTTTGTTTGTATTTGGGCTTGCGGATTTAATATTTTTCATAAACTCGCCGTAACCTTGCTCGGCAGCAACTAATTTTACATCTCTTATGTTTACGGGATCTTCGTAAAAACTTCTTGTACATTTGCTCAT
>CAYJNC010000431.1:0-1688 GCA_964371185.1 uncultured Christensenellaceae bacterium | reverse complement strand
CAAACATAATTGTCGGCGATTTTGACTCGGTACCGGGCGACTTAATAAAAAAATACGTTCACTTGGGCTGTGAAACTTTCCGGGTAGGTGCAATAAAAGACGAGACAGACACACAGCTTGCATACAACATCGCAATGCAACGCAAGCCTTCTTCTATAACATTTCTTGGCGCCACGGGCAAGCGTGTAGACCATATGATGTCTAACCTTATGTTTTTAAAAAAGACACTTAACCAAAATGTTAATGTAAGCATAGAAGACGAATTGCAAATTATTGAGGCGAATGTCGGTGATTTTTATATATACGGAGAAAAAGGGCAAACCGTGTCTATATTGCCGGTTAATTCTTTTGCACGTGTAAATGCGACAAGTGGCCTTTACTATCCCTTAGACAACCTTCTGCTTACAAACAAACTTCCAAGAGGGGTAAGCAATGTGTTTACCGAAACAAAGGTTCACATATGCACAAAACAACCGGTTTTTATAATTAAAATTAAATAAAAAAATATATTTTGTTTGATTTTTATGTTTTTTTAAGTTTGAACATAATTTTTTTGTTATCTTCAATTAAAATTTCTATATAAATACGTCAACTTTCTTGTTATTTAATTTTTTTATGGTTATAATATAAGTATAAAAATAATATAAGTGAGGTAAGGAAATATGGTGATATGTGTATACTTAAATCCTACAATAGATAAGACAATTTATTTAGACAAGCTAACAATAGGTGCAACTAACAGGCCAAATAAGGTTATTACCGAAGGCGCAGGCAAGGGAGTTAATGTTGCCGCCGTGTTAAAAGAACTATCTGCAGACGTTTTGCTTATGGGCTTCTTGTATTCCTCTGACGGTAACATCATTCAGGAAAAACTTACTGCTCGAAAAATAGACGGAGATTTTTGCACAATTCCCGGTGTTAGCCGTACAAACACAAAAATATTTGATTCCGAGGAAGGTGTTATCACGGAGATTAACGAATCGGGAGAAGAGATTTCTATTGAACTTCTTGAACAAGAAGCGAAAAGCGTGTATGCCAGAGCACAAAGTGGTGACATTGTTGTTTTAACCGGAAGCTTGCCACCCGGCTGCCCAAAAGATTTTTATGCCCGTATGATATTTGAACTTAACAAAAAAGGCGCTTTATGCGTTCTTGATGCAGATGGCGAAGCGCTTTTGGCAGGCGTAGAAGAAAAACCTTATTTCATCAAACCCAACATAGACGAAATAAGCGTCATAACAGGAGACAAACCCGGCACAAATGCCGAAGTTATAGAAGTCTGCAGAAAAATAATTTCTAAAGGCGTCAGCCAAATAGCGGTTTCAATGGGTGGAGACGGTGCCATAATCGCAAATGCTAACGAGGCATATTTTGCTCGCCCGATGCGTGTTAATGTGCTTTCAACAGTAGGAGCGGGCGATTCTATGGTCGCCGGAACGGTAGCACATTTTGACAAGCCTTTAGACATACAGTTAAGAGCAGGTGTTGCCGCAGCCACAGCCTCAATAACACTTGAAGGTACAAATTTGTGCACAAAAGAATTGTACCAAGAATACTACGAAAAAATAATAATCGAAAGTTTATAAAATTTTTTAATATATATGGAGAGACAGTAATGAGAAAAACAAAAATTATATGCACTTTAGGGCCTGCTTGCGAAGACGAAAAAGTAATGAAACGGTTGTTTA
>CAYJNC010000430.1:0-1696 GCA_964371185.1 uncultured Christensenellaceae bacterium | reverse complement strand
GGACGCATTTGCGAGCGTAATTTCTAACAATTTAAACATAGTGATGAAACTTTTGGCGTCTATCACAATTATTTTGTCTATCCCTACCTTGCTTGCGAGCCTGTGGGGCATGAATGTACCCGTGCCTTTTGCAACAGATGCAAACGGTTTTTTGTGGGTGATTTGCATTGCGATGGGTGTAAGTGCGGTTGCAATTTATTTCTTATGGAAAAAGAAGATGTTTTAGTGCAAATAGTGTTGTTACTTGAAAAGAAATACTGTATGTGGTATACTGATATGAAACGTATTATGATTAGGTGGTAAAAAGTAAATGACCGAAAGATTTATAATAAAAGGCGGAACACCGCTTACGGGCACGGTTGATGTGACCGGTGCAAAGAATGCCGCTGTGGCAATATTGCCGGCTGCAATTTTAGCACAGGGCATATGTGTGATAGAAAATCTACCTCACATTGCAGACGTTCTAATAATAAAAAGACTTTTGGCCGAAATCGGTTCGGAAGTTGAATTTGACGATAACAATACCATGACAGTAGACACAACCAACATTTTCACAAGCGATGTAACAATCAACTTGGTAAAAAGGTTGCGCGCGTCCTACTACTTTATGGGGGCTTTGCTTTCAAGGTTTGGCGAGGCTAAAATATATTTGCCGGGCGGTTGCACAATAGGTGATCGGCCGATAGATCAACACGTTAAAGGCATGAGGGCATTAGGCGCAGAAGTTGTTATGGAATACAACATGTTAAAGGCAACGGCTCCTAATGGTTTGCATGGAAGTGATATTTATTTAGATGTAGTTTCCGTTGGGGCTACCATTAACATAATGTTAGCGGCGGTTTTAGCAAAAGGGAACACAACTATTGTTAATGCGGCAAAAGAACCGCACGTCGTAGACGTTGCTAATTTTTTGGTGTGTATGGGTGCCAAGATTAAAGGTGCCGGCACAGATGTTATCCGTATTACAGGCGTAGAAAATTTGCATGGTTGCAACTATTCTATAATACCCGACCAAATAGAGACGGGTACACTTATGATAGCGGCGGCGGCAACAAGGGGTGACGTATTAATAAACAATGTTATCCCAACACACATGGAGGCTATTTCGGCGAAACTTATTGAGATGGGAATAACCGTCGACGAAGGCGCAGACTATATTCGTGTAAAGTGTGAAAAACGGCCGACAGCGGCACGCATTAAAACAATGCCATATCCGGGTTTCCCCACAGACTTGCAACAACCGGCTACTGTGTTGCTTTCTACGGCAAATGGCACAAGCATGATAACAGAAAACATATTTGAATCAAGGTTTAAGCATATCAGAGAAATACGTCGAATGGGTGCAGACATCACAATCGAGGGAAGTGTGGCGGTTGTTAATGGTGTTGAAAAGTTGACGGGCGCATCTGTTAGGGTGACGGATTTAAGGGCCGGTGCGGCGCTTATTGTGGCGGGGCTTATGGCAGACGGAATAACAGAAATAAACAATATTAAATACATAGACAGAGGCTATGACCATATAGAAGACAAGCTAAAAAGTTTGGGTGCAAACATAGTCAGAGAAAAAGTAGAGATTTCAGACGACGACGAATATTTAGATTAATATATAAACCAAAAAAACGCATAAGCGTTTTTTTTCAGGGCGTCAATAAACCCGGCAACCGCAAAAATTTATTTAAGATTAAATGAATTTTTG
>CAYJNC010000429.1:1141-1706 GCA_964371185.1 uncultured Christensenellaceae bacterium | reverse complement strand
CCTAATGCTACTTCATCTCCGTATAACGCTTGTGCCAGCAACATAGATTCTTCAACATATTCTTGTGCTTTGTTTTCGTCGGCAAATGTTAGACCGTATTCTGCAATAACAAAGTTGTCTGTTTCTACCGAGTCGTCAAAGATAACATTTACATATGCATAGTCTGTGTCTGCGTCAATGTTGAATTGATCGGACACATATACAGACAAATCGACGTCATAACCAATAGATAGATGCTCCATAATTTGATAGTCTAACATATACATATCATTATCAAAGTCTTCTTTTGTGTAATTACCGAAAGAAAGGTGTAATGGGTCTACCTCGTCTACGAAATTTTGCGTAGCATCGTCTTCAGCTACCGGTTCGTCTGTTACTATATCGTCAGATAAATCGTCTTCGTCTAAATAGTCGGGCACGTTAATGAAATCGGCATAGAGCCATTCGTCGATTCTATATAGTAATAGGTATCTTGTGGGTGTGTTCATTTTGTATACTGTTGCATTTTCATCAATTATCCAGAAGGGTAGATCAAATTGTATTTCTTCTATCACTTCTTTTCTAA
>CAYJNC010000429.1:297-1119 GCA_964371185.1 uncultured Christensenellaceae bacterium | reverse complement strand
CAAGTCTGCTGCTTCTTCGGCTGAATCGAATTGATAGCCGTATTCAGCAATAAAATAATCGTCTTCTTCGTACTCTTCATTGAAAATAATTTGCAAATACGAAGAGTTAGAATCGTTTTTTGTGTTTATGTCATCTAACATGAAAACTTGTGAATCAAAAGAATATCCTGTTCTCATGTGCTCTGCCGCTTCTTCGTCTTCTATGAATGCAGCGGGCAGATCTTCCGGGCTTTCATAAACTGTGTAGTACATATTAAGAGGGTCTATGGATTCATTAAACAAAATTTCATCTGTAAAATCGTCATCCGGATAACCTTCTATTATGTCATTCTCTATCGGATCGTCATCATTGTTTTGTGTGTTGTTGTTTTCGTTAATGGTGTGTGTGGCATTCGCTAGCATATCGGAGGCTATCTGAAAAGGATTGCACGATACGAGCAAAAAGATGCTTAAAAAAACCAGAATAACCGTTAAAAAAATTTTTTTCATAATTCAATACCCACTTTCTTATTTTTTATATTACTAAATTTACTATGTTCAAATATGTATATTCATCTTCGTTGTAGACTATTATGTATTTGGTTTCGGATTCCTCAAATATATATGCTTCTTTGGGGAAGTATAGGTAGGGAGCTTTGTTTGCAATAGTTTCTAATAATTCTTGTCCTTGGTCTATTGGTGCGCCGAATAGGGAAGTCAAAGGACGTCTTGTGTCGTTGGTAAAATCTTCTGCGTTTTCGCTGCTTTCGCAGTCATAAGTATAGGTGGCCAATGTGAAAATATCGGCACCGGACGCATTGTCAAAAACAAGATCTAGTTTAG
>CAYJNC010000429.1:0-287 GCA_964371185.1 uncultured Christensenellaceae bacterium | reverse complement strand
CGCTTTTGAAGTCTGTGGTGTAGTACGAAAGATCTAAACCGTAGAGCGAAAATAGATCTGCACGCCCGGGTGGGTTTTCATAAAATTCGACGGGCAAACTTTCCTTAGGATAAGACTGTGTTAACATTAAGCCGTAGGGGTCTAAGTCCGATAAATATTCATCATTATCAATGACGGTAATGCTCGGCTGTACGGTTTGAGTCGGACTCGGAGTAAGGCTCGGACTCGGAGTCGGGCTTGGGCTCGGAGTAGGACTCGGACTCGGACTGGGGCTAGGGCTATTACAA
>CAYJNC010000428.1:0-1706 GCA_964371185.1 uncultured Christensenellaceae bacterium | reverse complement strand
CAAGTTTTGCCGCTCCTATGCCGTTGTTATCCTTTGTGTTTTGTGCGGTTTGCTTTATTATCTTACCCATCTTTGCAACGGCATCCATGTTTATGCCGGTACGAGTAGTGGCAACATTTATGGAAGAGCAAACGATGTCGGTGGTAGAAAGTGCCTCGGGGATAGAGTTTAGAAAATCTTCCTCGTTTTTGGTAGCACCTTTTTGAACAAACGCCGAATAACCGCCTATGAAGTTAACGCCAACTTCTTTTGCGGCTCTGTCTAAGGCTTTTGCGAGTGCAACATGGTTTTTACACGATTGAGAAACCAAAGAAATGGGCGTGGTTGAAATACGCTTGTTTACAATCGGAATTCCGAACTCTTGTTCTATGTCTTCACCGGTCTTAACAAGGTCTTTTGCACACTTTGTTATTTTGTCATAAATACGGGTAGCACAAACGGAAGAATCGTCGGAGATACAATCGAACAAAGAAATACCCATGGTTACGGTGCGGATATCTAACTTTTGATTTTCAATCATATCTATTGTTTTTAAAATATCTTTTTGTCTTAACATGAAAACTCCTTTTTAATTATACCTGAAACATGCTCTTAAAGATTTCTTCTCTTTGGAACTTGACTTCCATGCCTATGGATTTTGAAACGTTATCTAATTTTTGCTTGATTTCACCAAAAGAAACTGTGCTGTCTGTTACGTCTACAAGCATTGTCATGGCGAAAATTTCGTTTTGTAATACGGTTTGGTTGATGTCTAAGATGTTTGCGTTGCATTCATACAGTGCTGTTGCAACCTGTGCGATAATACCCGGTTTGTCTTGGCCGAGTATGTTTAAAATGGCTCTCATGAAATAATATCTCCTTTGTTTTGTTTGTTATGATACTCTTTTTTTGCGATGCAGTAGGTATGGTAGGAAAAAACGTACCAAAACGGTGTGATTATAGCGATAAAAAAGAGTGATATACCGGACAGGGATATGGCAATAAGCATTAACGGCTCTTTAAATGCCATGAGTGGATCTTTAAGATATAAGGTTAAAAGGGAATCGAACGGAAAACTCGATAATTGCCTGATGAGCAGTATTATTAAACCTATTATGCCGGCCGCCAAAGCAAGCCTGCCTAAAGTTTGTGGGAAATTCCCTTTGTATACATATTTAAACGAGGAAAAAAGTGCGCGTATGCCTTTTTTGTCGTCCGCCACCACCACATAAGGCACGAATATCACGCCTAACATTAACACCAAAACCAATAATACAGAGAATAGCAATGGCAAAAAATTGGTGGAAGTTATTGAAAAATTGTAGATTAAGTCGGGTAGCATTGGGTATACGAGTATAAATACAACTCTTAATATCGGCAGGGAAACAAGCAACACCGACAGATAGGTCCGAAGCATTTTTTTGTAATGACATTTTGCCACACTAAAAGATTCTTTAAGTGACAAGGTAATGTCGCCGTTGTATGCCGAACGTATGGTTGTTGAAATGGAACATAAGATGTATGGCGACAGCAAAAAGAATATTACTGCCGAGTACAATGCCACCCACGCAAGTATGGAGCTTTGCATGGTCGTAAAATGGGGAGCAATCAGGGGCAGGCTGGTTGAAATAGAATGAATTAAACCGGAAATGCCCGGCATTGTAAAAACCAATATAGGCAGTAGTAAAGACGCTTGCAAAAGCAGTATAGGCACAAAGAGTTTGATG
>CAYJNC010000427.1:0-1716 GCA_964371185.1 uncultured Christensenellaceae bacterium | reverse complement strand
TCTCACCAATGGCATACTCACACTGTGCTAAAATAACCGCAGTCGGCGTTCTAAGTTCGTGTGAAACGTCGGAAGTAAATTGTTTTTCTGCTTCAAATGCACAATTCAGACGATCAAACATTTTGTCGAATGTGTCTGCTAATTTGCTAATTTCAGGGCTACCGCCTTGTAGGTCAATACGTAGCGCAAGGTTTTCGTTCTCGCTTATTTCTTCCGCCGTTTTGATAATTTTATCTATCGGCCGAAATGTGCTTTTCGCGATAAAATAACTTCCAAGCGCCGCAATCAAAATAAATATGGGCAAAGAAAACAATGCCATTTGTAATATGTTATTGGTTGCACTCGCAACTTCGTCGACGGCTATAATACCCCGCACCCAAACCAAAGAACGAGAATCCTCTACGGAAGACAGCTTATCATAAATATAATACAGCGTTCCACCTTCTGTATATTCGGTGGTCTCGTTGTCTTTGAACGGTAGTTCAGATATGCTTTCTTCTGGAAAATCCCCATCTATATGCTCGCCATCTTGCGAATACAAAAGCGTGTATACACCTTTATTAAAAAAATCTATGTCTTCGGTATCAAGTCTGCCATCGTCAAACTCAAGCTCCTTAGAATTTTCGTCTACCACTTCGGTAAGCTGTGCTATGCTGTTAGCCCTAATAACCCCATCTCCGATCGAAAACATCAACCCAAGCAAAACACTTGCCATTAACACCATCAGAACTATTGTAAAAAGAGTAAGCCGTATTTTTGCCGATACTTTTCTCATAGTCCCTCCCGAAGCACATAACCGCTTCCCCTAACGGTGTGTATGAGCTTTATGTCATAATCACTGTCTATTTTCTTTCTCAGATACCTTATATACACATCGACAACATTTGTTCCGCCTTCATAGTCGTAGTTCCAAATATGGTTCTCGATTTTTTCCCGCGATAGTACGATTCCAACATTGTACATCATATATTTTAAAATGGCGTACTCCTTTGCCGAAAGATTGATTACCGTCTCGCCACGCTTTACTATGTGTGCGCTTACGTCAACAGACAAATCCGCAACAGTCAATATGCTTGTTGATTTTCCCGAATTAATTCTCGTCATAACACGAATGCGAGCCATCAACTCTTCAAAAGAAAACGGTTTAACCAAATAATCGTTTGCACCTAAATCAAGGCCTTTTACCCTGTCCGCAACCGCATCTCTTGCCGTTAAAAAAATCACCGGAGTATTTACGCCATTAGCACGTATTGTTTTAAGTACCGAAAAACCGTCCTGTTTTGGCATCATAATATCAAGGATCAACACATCATAATCGGTGTCTGCAACATACTCGATAGCCGTTTGCCCGTCAAAGCAACTGTCGACGGCATAACCGTCGGAAACTAATTTTTTTGTTATGACCCTATTCATGTCTTTTTCGTCTTCTGCAAGTAATATCCTCATAAGTCAACCTCCTCGTATCTGTACTATATCATACATTTATTAAAATTAGATTAAAAAACTCATATAGAATAATAAAAAGCAACAAAAAAACAGCCGACACCTGTGGTGTCGGTTGTTTTATAGAGTTTTTGTGAGGTTATTATATCATGTTACGAGAACCAAAAAATATCGCACCAACCTAAGTTAATACGATATTGGATGCAACGTCACGTTGCTGGCAGCGGAACAAGGATTCGCTCCGGTAGTTTTTTCGCAAAGCTCAAAACCACC
>CAYJNC010000426.1:0-1717 GCA_964371185.1 uncultured Christensenellaceae bacterium | reverse complement strand
ATCGGCCCCATTTTAAGTGCATTAATCTTGTCTTTTATTTCTTGTTCGGCAGAGCAAAGTACGGGATCTTCATTTGTGTCCGAAAGTTTACGCATTAGTTGTCTTTTTGCGTTGAGGGCACAACTTTCAAATGTTCCGCCTATGCCCACACCCAAAACAACCGGAGGGCAGGGGCTACCACCTGCTTTTTTGGCGGAATCTACCACAAAATCTATAATGCCTTGCAAACCGTCTGAAGGATTAAGCATTTTTAGGCGACTCATATTCTCGCTGCCGAAACCTTTTGGCAGTGCGTTTATAGTGATGTTTTCGCCTTTAACTATACGTGTATGAATAACGGCAGGGGTGTTGTCCTTGGTGTTTTGTCTGCTTATCGGGTCTAACACAGACTTCCTATAGTAGCCTGTTTCATAAGCCTCACGTACGCCTTCGTTTATCGCATCTTCTATGTAACCGCCTGTAATATGAACATCTTGGCCTATGTCTACAAAAAGCACGGCCATACCGGTGTCTTGGCAGGCAGGAATGTTTTCTTCAAAAGCAATTTTGTTGTTTTCCGACAGTTGATTTAAAATCTCTTTTGCGTGTGGCAAAGTTTCATTCTCTTGTGCCGTGTTTAGCATAGAAATTATTTCTTCGTCAGGGCCTATACAAGCATCTAAAAAAAGTCGACAGACCGTTTCTTTTATTGTGTTGTAGGAAACTGTTTTCATAAAAAACCTCTTTTTTTATTCAGTATACTTCTTTTTTAATAAACACGCAATATTTGCGGCTGCTATTATACAAAACGGGTTTGGTGAACACTTATAAAATGTAGAAAGTATATGTTTATGCTAACAAATATTAATCATTATTGTCTTTTTGCTTGAAAAAAAGGCTTTATCGGTATATGATTAAAAAAAAGCAAGTGAGAGGAGCATAATGGCATTATCTATCGCACCGTTATTCAGCGGGTCTAAAGGCAACAGCATATTAATAGGAACGGAAGAAACAAAGGTGCTTATAGACGCAGGGTATTCTTGTAAAAAAATAGAGCAAGAATTGCAAAAGGTGCAGGAAAATTTGGGTAATGTTTCCGCCATTTTGGTGACTCACGAGCATTCCGACCACATATGCGGAATAGGCATAATTTCTCGAAAATACGATATTCCCATCTATGCAAACGAGCCTACATGGCAAAGTATGATAAATAAAATAGGCAATGTTGCGGAAAAAAACATCAGGACAATAGGCTTAGACGATTTTTATGTTGGGAATTTATGCGTGCAACCATACGAAATTTCTCATGATGCGGCATGGCCTTTTGGGTATTCTGTTTGCTGTGAAGGCAAAAAAATCAGCGTGATGACCGACACGGGCAAGGTGAGCAAAAGCCTTTTAGAGCAGGTAAGAAATGCAAATATTGTTTTGCTCGAGTCTAACCACGATGTTGAAATGTTAAAATGTGGGCCGTATCCGTACAACCTAAAAAGAAGAATACTTTCCACAAAGGGTCATCTGTCTAACGAAGATGCGGCGAGCGTTGCACTCAGCTTGGCAGAGTGCGGTGTACGTGGTATTTTGCTTGGGCATTTGTCGGAAAATAATAATTTTTACGAACTTGCATATAAGACAGTGACAACGCATTTAGAGCAAAACGGTGTTTTTGTCGGAAGACACATAGCGCTTGGGTTGGCAAAACGTGAGGGGGTTAGCGGACAATATGTGGCAAAATAGT
>CAYJNC010000425.1:0-1727 GCA_964371185.1 uncultured Christensenellaceae bacterium | reverse complement strand
GTAATCGTTTGTTATGTATATGAAAATTACGAGCAAATCAAGCAAGATATCTTAGCAATGACAAAGTTTTTTTGGGATAACAAAGATAATTTAAAAATAAAAGAGGCTCTATTGGTGCAAGATGCTGTAGAAAAATCTTTAGAGAGCAAAGAGTTGTTGTTATTACCGGATAGCGGAGACAACACGACGGCAGGTGCAAAAGGTTCGGGAACACTTGTGTTAAGAGAGTATCTAAAAAGAGATGCTAAAAATGTTCTTGTTACAGGAATATTTGATATTAAAGTTACTCGGGAACTAATGCAAAAAGAAATAGGATCTAAACAAAGCGTAATATTATCGCAAGGTAAATACGAAAAGCAAGAGATAGAAACAGAAATAGAAATAGAGCTAATCGGAAAAGGAGATGTACTCGGTTGGGCGGGAGACCATGTAGGCAAGGGTGTTTTGGTACGGTGCAAGGGCGTAGATATAGTGGTGACAGATGCGAGGTGCGCGTTTACTTCTATGGAGCATTTTGAATGCATGGGTATTGATCCGAATGATTACAAAGTTATAGTTTTGAAAATGGGATACTTATTTCCAAAGCTCAAAGACATTTCGGAAAAATTTATTTTCGCATTAACACCGGGTAGCAGTACTAATGATTTCTCACAAATTAATTACAAGAATGTGTTTAAAAAATTATATCCTGTTGAAAAAAATATAACGTGGGAGCAATTATCAGAAAATGAACTTGAGGTGGTAGAATGAAAAATGTATTGCCTGATGTAAAGAAAAAAACTTGTGGGGAAATAATTGAATTTAGTTCCATACAAATTAAAAGCATGTGCACGAATATATTGCGTTCAGAAGAACTTACGGAAAGTAGGTTTTGGAATTTTGACGAAATAATAAATAAAAATGGCGATATCGTGTTGCGGTTAACAGATGATATGCCGGCGGAGGAAGGTTCGCTATTTGCAAAACAGGGCTATCAATTGTCGGTCGGTAGTGAAATAGAATTAAAGTTTTGCACAAAAGAAGGCCTGTTAAACGGTATTGCAACTTTAAAACAGTTGATAGAAAAGCAAGAAGAAAAGTATTTGATATATGAGACGGAAATAAAAGATTATCCGTTAATCGAAGTAAGGGGGATATCGACAACTTTTGCTTGGTATGCAGGGTATGGCAGAATAGGATTCGATTCTCAATTGTGGGATTTTTCACAATGGAAACATTTTTTAGATATTTGTTCAGATTTTAAAATTAATCATATAAATATGTGTATGTACGGTTTTTGGCCATTTGAATTTCCCGAATATGAAGAGACTGTCTTTAAAGACATTGAGATGCAAAAATATAATCCGGAAACAAAATCGGCGATGAATATGCTTTATACACACCCAAATGTACAACAACCGTTTTTGGAAGAGCTAATAGCTTATGGTCATAGCTTAGGGATATCTTTTTTTGCGTACATAGGCTTAAACAGTTATTCGGGCGGTTACTCTTGCAGGCATAAAGAAAAAAGACCGGTTATGCCAAAAGACAGTAAATTTATTAATGATTTTGACAGCCTGTGTTTGAGCAATGAAGACACAATTGAATATTTAAAGAATTGTATGAAAAAGATTGTTTCACTCGGCTTTGACGGAATAGACTTTGAAGAGAGCGAAGAAGCGTATTGGTATTGCGAGTGCGGTAACTGTAAGAATACATTATGGCAAGGTGCAAACACACCCGAAGAA
>CAYJNC010000424.1:0-1749 GCA_964371185.1 uncultured Christensenellaceae bacterium | reverse complement strand
AGACAGGGAAAACGGCGAGATAGTTAAAGAATGGGATTTAACCGAAATATTAAATTTGCCGTTAGTACCCGATGAAATGTATGATATTCCCACTAACAACAAGCAAAATGTTTTGTATGGTGTAGACTGGCTGCACAACAATTCTGTTTTTTATGTGGAAGAAGACAGCTCGTTGCTTGTGTCGGGAAGATTCCAAGACTTAGTTGCGAAAATAGACTATGAAACAGGCGAATTGATTTGGATAATAGCCGACCCAAACGACGATTATCCAAAAAATGTGCAAGAAAAATTGTTGACGCCGATAGGAAGTGATTTTGAGTATCCCTACGGTCAGCACAACGTAACAACAATTCCGTCCGGTGATATCTTAGTTTTTGATAATGGCAATTTTAGGGGTAAAACGGAAGAAACGGCCATTGACAGCGAAGACAATTATTCTCGTGCGGTTATCTACAGCGTAAATGAAGCCGATATGACCGTATCTCAATTATATCAGTATGGCAAGGAAAGGGGCAACGAGCTGTATGCCGCCTCTATGGGCAGTGCGCAATACATAGCACCTGAGCATCTTCTGATTAATTTTGGTGGAATAGTCGCAGACGATGTATCCGGCTTGCGCTATGACGGAGTAAGCTTTATACCGGACGAAACGGTTGTCGATCGGTTTGGTGTGATAGTAGAAGCAATTGGTGACGAAGTTGTTTTTGAAATGAATGTGGGTGGGTTTGAAGAAGCGACCGCAAGCGTGTACCAGGCACAAAGGCTGCCTTTGTATGCGCAAAATGAGCAATATGCACAAATTGGTGGCGATGCTAAGAGGTTTGGTTTCTTGACTCCTACGGCAACCGAAGACATAAAACTACAAGAACCAACTGTCTTTAATTATACAAAAGTAACCTTTGCCGACGATGGCACAAGGATAATATTAGATTTCATTTTGCCTGTAACTTCAAAAGAAGATGAAGTTTATTATGTTTTAGAAGGAGAAGACAACACATATTGTTATCTTGCCGAATCGGATGGCAAGAATGTAACGTTAAATATTAATAAAGATGGTATAAAAGAAGGAAACTATGTTTTAGGGTTTGTGATTGAGCGTGCAACCAAAGAAATAACATATACAAAAACCGGCTATTTGGTCGAAATTTAATTGTTATTTAACGAATAAACTAAGTGTTGTTTTGTGTAGTGTTATTCGCATTGGAAAACATTTGTTGTGCTACCATCTTTGCATAAATTGTGTGTTTGTGGTATCATTCATAGAGGAGTGAGAATAATGAAAAAAAGTTTTTATGCGTACTTATCTCGGCTTAAATATATCAAGCGCTGGGGGCTTATGCGAAATACATCTGAAGAAAATGTTGCGGAACATACTTTCAATGTTGCGATAATTGCCCATGCGTTGTGTGTCATTAAAAACAACATGTTCGGCGGAGATGTCTGCGAAAAAGATGTTTTATTGGCGGCAATTTACCACGAAACGGCAGAGGCCATCACCGGAGATTTGCCCACACCCATTAAATATTTTAACAAAGATATTGCGTGTGCGTACAAAAATATAGAAGAACAAGCGCAAAACACAATGATAGAAATGTTGCCTGTTTCTATGCAAAAAAATATTGTTCCATACATCTTAGGCGATGTTTCTCCCGAAGCCAAGAAAATTGTTAAGGCTGCCGACAAACTAAGCGCATACATAAAATGTATTGAAGAAAAAAAGAGCGGTAACACAGAGTTTGATTTTGCCGC
>CAYJNC010000423.1:935-1756 GCA_964371185.1 uncultured Christensenellaceae bacterium | reverse complement strand
TACCGAACTTAAAAATATTAACAGCATTTCCGCCGCCGGCCGTGCCATTGCGTACGAAGTTGAACGTCATATAGACGTGATTGAATCCGGCGAAAGCATTGTTCAGGAGACTCGCAGGTGGGACGAAACAAAAGGCAAAACTTTTTCCATGAGAGACAAAGAAGAAGCGCATGATTATAGGTATTTTCCCGATCCCGACCTTGTGCCTATATACCTTCCCGACGAGAAAATCGAAGGAATTAAAAACAGCCTGCCCGAATTGCCGGCAAGCAAAAGGGAACGTTATGTAAGAGATTTTTCTATTCCGGCAAAATACACCGCTCAATTTTTTGAAGAGTGTGTTGCACTTTATGACGATGCAAAAATAATAAGCAACTACATAATGGTAGACATTGCAAGGTTACTTAAAGAAAACAACTTAGAGCCGAACGAAAATCCGCTTTCACCTAAACATTTAGCAGAACTTTTAGGTTTGGTAGCGGACGGCAAAATAAATTCCAGTGTGGGTAAAACTGTATTAAAAGAAATGTTTTTAACCGGTAAGAAACCTGCTGACATAGTATCTGAACAGGGATTAGAACAAATAGACGATACAAGCGAAATATTGTCGTTAGTTCAAAAGATAATAGAAGAAAACCCAAAACCGGTCGCCGACTATAAGAGCGGGAATAAAAAAGCTATGACTTTCTTTGTAGGTCAAGTAATGAAGGCAACAAAAGGCAAGGCGAACCCCAAAACGGTTAATGAATTGGTTAGTGCGGAGCTTGATAAATAGGCATGAAACAAGGAAAATTAAAAAATTCCGATTTAAAGGAAATAGT
>CAYJNC010000423.1:0-925 GCA_964371185.1 uncultured Christensenellaceae bacterium | reverse complement strand
GGGCTGCGATAGGCGAAGACTGTTGTGCCGTAAATACTAAGGACATTTGTGTCTTGTCTACCGACCCTATAACCGCAGCGGATTCGCAGGCAGGTATGCTTGCCATACATGTCAACGCAAACGACATAATTTCTTCGGGTGCGATTCCTTTTGCCGCATTGGTAACGTTTCTTATTCCGACAACCGCAACAAAAAAAGAAGTAGCAAACACCCTAGACTCTTTGCTTAGTACGGCAGACGAACTTAAAATAGACATTATTGGCGGTCATACAGAAGTTACGCAAAGCGTCAACAGCATAGTAATTTCTTTAACCATGCTGGGTAAACCCATTAAAAAAGGGAAAGTTTTAAGGACTGCCGACATATGCGTAGGCGACGACATAATTATGACAAAATACGCAGGCATAGAAGGAACTGTTATTTTAGCGGAAGATAAGGCAGACGAATTGTCAGACATACTTACAAGTGAAGATAAAATAACAATAGAAAAAATGAAAGCGATGTTAAGCGTTGTACAAGAGGGGACAATTGCCGCAAAATCAGACAATGTTTCTGCCTTGCACGACATAACAGAAGGTGGTGTGATTGGTGCATTACACGAAATGGCCGACGTATCACAAACAAAAATCTGCGTGGACTTGTCAAAGATAAGTATTTGTGATGTAACTCGTAGGATATGTAACTTCTATAACATAGATATAAATTATTTTATATCAAGCGGCAGTTTGCTAATTTGTGCGAAAAACGGTGTAGAAATGTTAGAAATACTACGGCAAAATGGTATAAAAGCACAAATAATAGCAAGCGTAGAAGAGGGATCGGGAGTGGTTGACGCAAGAAACGGCCATCCTTTAGAACCAAAGGATTCCGATGAACTTTATAAAGCAATATAAAAACATTGTTATACCCACAAAAAAACGCCTAT
>CAYJNC010000422.1:475-1758 GCA_964371185.1 uncultured Christensenellaceae bacterium | reverse complement strand
TCACAAACTCAACTTTACTTCGTTTCGTCTAAAGTCGAAACTACGTACGTATCGTTGATCGTCCTCTTCCGAATCAAAGTCACGCTTCACCTCGCTAAACGTTTGTAAACGCACGTTTTAAACGCTCGGCAGTCGCTACCAACTTTGTTCGGGTTAAGGTCAATTGAAAATGGATAATTGAGAATTAAGGGCGAAGAAATTCGCTCTTTTTTACTATACAAAAAAGGTGAAGTCGGTTTGTTCCGACTCCACCCATAAAAGAGTAATAATCTATTTTACTACAATGTTTACTATTCTACCTTTTACAACAATAAACTTAACAACTTCTTTGCCTTCGAGTAAGTCTGCAAAATTTTCATATACATAGTCTTTAACTTGATCGTCAGTTGCGGTTGAAGATATGTCAAACTTTGCACGTACTTTGCCGTTGAGCTGCAAGCCCATGTTTACAGTGCTTTGTGTGAGCGCACTTTCATCGACAATCGGGAAATCTTGGTTGAATATAGAATAGGGCTGACCTAAAGTCTCCCACAATTCTTCGCATACATGAGGAGCAAACGGGCTTAATAACATCAATAGTTTTTTAACGGCCTCTTTTGCAAAAACCGAGTCGGCTTTGCCGTCGGTGTATTTATATAGGGCGTTAACAAGCTCCATAATTCTTGCTATTGCAGTGTTAAACGAAAATTGCGGAATGTCGGCAGAAACCTGCTTGATTGTGTAGTGTAGGCGATAGTTTACCGCCTCGTCAACAACGCCCGTGCCACCTTCTAAAGAAGAAACACGTTCTACCAAACGTTCTACACGCTCTAAAAATTTATGAATAGATTTTATGCCGTCGTCGTTCCATGGGCCACCTTCTATGTAGTTAAAGCCAAACGCAAGATACAGTCTTAATGTGTCTGCGCCGTAGGTGCTTATGTGTTTGTCGGGCGAAACAACATTTCCACGGCTCTTGCTCATCTTCTCGCCATCGGGGCCTAATATTGTTCCCTGATGCACAAGTGAAGTGAACGGTTCGTCAAAAGACAAATAACCCATGTCGGCAAATGCTTTGGTGAAGAAACGTGCATAAAGCAAGTGCATACAAGCGTGTTCTGCTCCGCCGATGTATTTATCTACCGGTAAAATAGAATCTACTATTTCTTTTGACCATGCTTCGTTTTCGTTTTTGTTGTCGGGATAACGCAAATAATACCAAGACGAACAAACGAAAGTATCCATAGTGTCGACATCACGTTTTGCCTTTCCCCCGCAAGTGGGGCAGGTGGTGTTTGCGAAAT
>CAYJNC010000422.1:0-465 GCA_964371185.1 uncultured Christensenellaceae bacterium | reverse complement strand
TGTTTTTGCAAGGGTGAAGTTCCGTCGGGTGTAAAATCTACGTCGTAGGGGAGCAATACCGGTAAATCCGATTCCGGAATGGGTACTTCTCCGCATTTATCACAATAAACCATGGGGATGGGTGCACCCCAATAGCGTTGGCGAGAAACCAGCCAGTCACGCAGTCTGTAATTAATTTTAAAACCGCCTTCGTTTGACTCTGACAAATGTTTTAAGATGTTGTCTTTTGCTTGCACGGTTGTTTGTCCGTCGAATTCTCCGCTGTTAACAAGCACACCGTGTTCAACAAAGGGAAGTTCTATATCAACATTTTCGTCTAAAGAGGTTATAACTCTCTCTATCGGCAGATTGTATTTTTGCGCAAAAGCAAAATCTCGGGTGTCGTGCGCAGGTACGGCCATAACGATGCCGGTTCCGTAGCTTGCCAAAACGTAGTCGGCAGTATATACGGGAATTTCCCTGCCG
>CAYJNC010000421.1:0-1762 GCA_964371185.1 uncultured Christensenellaceae bacterium | reverse complement strand
GCACCGATAACTTCACGAATTTTATCCGGATCGATAGAGAACTGAATTATTTTAGGTGCATGAGGAGAAAGCTCTTCACGATAAGTAGGCATAACGTCTACCATTTTGCCTAAGATGTGCAAACGACCACGCAAAGCTTGCTCTAAGGCACGTTCTAAAATTTCTTTGTCTATGCCTTTTATTTTTATATCCATCTGAATGGCTGTTATGCCTTCTTTTGTACCTGCTACTTTAAAGTCCATGTCTCCTAAGAAGTCTTCTAAGCCCTGAATGTCTGTCAAAACAACAACCTTGTCGTCTTGTTTAATAAGACCCATTGCACAACCTGCAACAGGAGCACTAAGCGGAACACCTGCGTCCATAAGTGCCAAACAGCTTGCACAAATACTCGCCTGTGAGGTTGAACCGTTAGAGCTGATAACTTCAGAAACCGAACGGATTGCATATGGGAATTCTTCTTCCGACGGTAACACGGCTTCAATTGCACGTGCGGCAAGTGCGCCATGGCCGATTTCTCTACGAGACGTAGAACGCATCATCTTAGCTTCACCCGTTGAATACGGCGGCATGTTGTAGTGATGCATATATCTCTTGAAAGTATCTTCTGAAATCCCGTCTAAATTTTGACCTTCACGCAAACCGCCTAAAGTAACAAAATTCATCGCCTGTGTTAACCCACGAGTAAAAACAGCACTTCCGTGTGTTCTTGGCACAATGCCTGTTTCACACCAAATCGGACGAATGTCTTCGTAGCCTCTGCCATCGGGTCTCACTTCTTGGTGAACTATTTTTTCACGAATAATTTCTTTTGTCATTTTATATAACACATTACCGATATGAAGTTTTGCGCCTTCAAACTGTTCTGCAAAATATTCGTTTACTTCTTTTTTAACTTGATCCTGACGTTCTTCTCTCTCTGTACGATCGAAAGTATCTACACTCCATCTAACTTTCTCTGTCGCATATTCACGAACAGCCGCTTCGATTTCTTCGGGTATGGAATATAGTTCTACTACTTTTTCCGGCTTGCCGATATCATTTTTAATGCCTTCGATGAATTCACAAATTCTTTTGATTTCTTCGTGAGCATATAAAATTGCATCTAACATTTCTTTTTCGGTAAGTCCGTTAGCACCGGCCTCAACCATCATAACAGCGTCTTTAGTACCGGACACTGTAAGGTCAAGCCTGCTTTTTTCTCTTTGCTCGGAATTCGGGTTGATAACAAATTCGCCATCAACAAAACCAACGTTAACAGAACCCGTAGGCCCCGCAAAAGGGATACCCGATATGGAAAGAGCCGCAGAAGAACCTATCATGGCGTAAATTTCCGGGGGAATGTCTACCTCTGCAGATAAAACGGTTGCAATTATCTGCACATCGTTTAAATAACCTTTAGGGAATAAAGGTCTTATCGGACGGTCTATCAAACGTGACGCTAAAATCGCACGCTCGGAAGGACGTCCTTCTCTTTTAATAAAACCGCCGGGTATTTTTCCAACGGCATACATTTTTTCTTCAAATTCAACACTTAACGGAAAGAAGTCTATCCCCTCGCGCTGAGTTTTAGCCGCAGTTGCAGTCACCATTACGGTTGTGTCTCCACAACGCACAATTACCGCTCCATCGGCTTGGAAGGCGTATTTGCCACTCTCCACAGTGAGAGTCCGACCACCTAAGTTCATCTCATAAACATGATTTTCTTGCATTTTTTTCTCCTTGATTAATTTTCAAAAATAAAGAGCGGAAAAAAACCGCTCTT
>CAYJNC010000420.1:0-1775 GCA_964371185.1 uncultured Christensenellaceae bacterium | reverse complement strand
TTACTTCTATGTTATCTATTTTTCAAAAAATGACCATGCTTATAAATTTAACCTACAAATTTCTATGTACATTGTAATTAAGGTTGCAGCATGATATAATTAACATATTAAGCAAAGGCGGTAGATTTTATGATTAATACAATATTAAATGAATATAAATCTTTGCTCCGATCATTGCAAAATATGCAGAGTGAAATTGGCACTTTGCCACAAGGCTATATTTCTAAGAAAACAATACACAATAAGCAATACTTTTATCTTCAAAGCAGAGTAAACGGAAAAATTATCAGTAAATATATTAAACCTGCAGAAGTCGATGATATTTCAAAGCAAATAGACTTATTAAAGAAATATAAGGCTAAAATACCTCAAATAAAAAAACGTATATCCGAACTTGAGCAGGCCGCCAAACTTATAGATAAAAACCTCGTTCGTGAATTTACACTATTAAAATTGTCAGCTAATATGGATTACTTAACTGCCGATCAAAAAGAAAAAAGTGCATCTTTTGCCAATGCTATGAATTCTATTGAAGGTGTTAACATCAGCAATATTACGCAAAATCGCATATCCGACTGGAAGAACGGCAATACACCTTTCCTTACAATTTTCAACGAAACTCTCACAATGTATGGCTTTCCAACGGAGGTAGATAATGCTTAATCCTTATTTATACGATAATTCTAATGTATTAAAAAATCTTGCAAATATTAAAGATAAAGATTTGCTTAAAAAAGCCGAGGCCGATATTTCAAATTTATCTATGCTCGCCTTATATAACCATAAATACGATAAATTCGATATCAAAACGCTATGTGATATTCACTTCAACATATTTGGCCTGATTTACGATTGGGCAGGAGAATTTCGCTCCATTCAAATTGTAAAATATGAAGATATCCTCGGCGGAGATACCGTATGCTACGCATTTCCAAAAGAAATAAGAAAACAACTGAACATCGCTGTAAAGGAAATTTCAAAGCTAAAACGAACCGGTGATAACGACAAAGATGTCGTGTTTCGACTTGTAATAATTATCGCAAATATTTGGCAGATACACCCTTTTAGAGAAGGAAACACAAGGTCTATTATTGTATTTGCCGTACTGCTTGCAAATTCCTTAGGTTTTAACGTTAATCACGACCTTTTCAAAACACATTCGGCTTATTTAAGAAATGCACTTGTCTGGGCATCTCAAGGAATTTATTCTAAATACGAATATCTTGATAACATTTTTTTTGATGCAATCTTAGGCGATACTACAAGTGCAGATATTCAAAAATCTCATAACGAAAAATATACCATGATTGGCGATTATAACGTTAAAGATTATGTCGAACGACCGCATGAGTATGCAGAAAATAATTAATCATCAACAAACTTTATAATATCTTAAAGCATCTTTTATTGCTTCTACCTGCACGTCAGTAGGATGCTTCCTCGGATTTTTTAACACCTTAACTCCATTCGGTGCATCTTTCATCACCAATCCTAAACTTCGCTTAACCTCTGCTATATATGCCGAATGGACTTTAAATCCATGTGTTGTTTCGATATATTCCATTATCATCTTATAGGTCACCTTTGGCTTTGGCTTCGGTTTAATCTTCGTTGTTTTCTTCTCTAATACGCTTAGCGGAAGCATATCTTTTTCTGTTCCGAAACCGACAAAAACCTTAACATAGCTATCCGGCATTCGGTGGGTATTTAACAATATCCTTGATACGAAAGCCCATATTGTTTACACAAATCTTTGAAATCTTGCACCTGCTGTT
>CAYJNC010000419.1:0-1775 GCA_964371185.1 uncultured Christensenellaceae bacterium | reverse complement strand
ACAAGGTTGAGGCCGAGTTGAAAAACATATTTAAAAAGGAGGAGTGGTCGGAGGCGCACCATTGGCTGATTTGGCATGGCAGGAAAGTTTGCAAGGCACAAAAGCCGTTGTGTGAAAGTTGTGTGATACAAAACTTTTGTCCTTCCGATAAAAATAGATGATAGTAGATAAAGTAAGTATTACAATAAAAGCCGGAAACGGTGGTATGGGTGCAATTTCTTTTAGAAGAGAAAAATACGTGAGTGCGGGTGGGCCTGATGGCGGAGACGGTGGCCACGGCGGAGACGTTGTTTTTGTTGCAGACCCCGGCATGCGTACATTGATGGATTTTCGCCTGCACAGAAGGTTTAAGGCAGAAAACGGAGACAACGGACGCAAAAAAAACATGAGGGGTGCTAACGGTGCAAACGTTGTTGTAAAAGTGCCCATAGGCACGGTGATTTACGAGGAAAAGACAGGCAGGGTTGTTGCGGATATTCAGAAAGACACTGCTTGCACGGTTTTAGAAGGCGGAAGAGGCGGAAAGGGCAATGCTCGGTTTTCATCTTCTACCCGTCAAACACCACGGTTTTCTACTCCCGGTAAAAAAGTGCAAGAGAGAAGAGTGGTATTGGAATTAAAATCCATCGCAGACGTTGGTTTGGTGGGGTTTCCTAATGTAGGAAAGTCTACGTTGTTAAGTTGTATGACATCTGCACGGCCGAAGATAGAAAACTATCATTTCACAACGTTAGCCCCGAATTTGGGTGTTGTTAGGGTAGACATGGACGGTTTTGTGTTGGCCGATATTCCCGGGCTTATCGAAGGTGCGGCGCAGGGAGCGGGTTTAGGGCACGATTTCTTGCGGCACATAGAGAGGACTCGTGTTATTGCACACGTAATAGATATTGCGGGTTCTGAAGGAAGAGACCCTATAAGCGATTACAACATAATCAGAGATGAATTAAAGAGTTATTCGGAAGTTTTGGCGATGCGAAGAGAAATAGTTGTACTAAACAAGACAGACATTTTAGGTGCAGAGGAAAATATAAAAGCCTTCAAACAAGCCTATCCGGACAAGGAAATAATTATTGCGTCGGCAGTAACCATGGAGGGCATAGACAAAATTAAATATGCGCTTTGGGATTTGCTAAAAGATTTACCGGAAGAAGGGGCAATATTAAACGAAGGCGTGATAGAAGAGTGGAAGAGCGAAGACGACGAGCTTACGATAGAAGTAGTTCGTGCGCAAGACGGTGTGATAGAGGCTAAGGGTTCGCTATTAGAAGAAATATTTGCAAGAATAAACCCGGAAGAGCCCGATTCTATGCGACATTTCCACAAGCTGATGAAAGACATGGGAATAATTAAGATGTTGATAGCTAAGGGCGCTAAAAACGGCGACATAATACGCTTAAACGGCGACGAATTTGAATTCGTAGAGTAGGAGAAAATTATTGGAATTGACAAGTAAGCAAAGGGCGAAATTACGCTCTATGGCACAAAAAGAAGAGCCGATCGTTCATATTGGAAAAGGCGGTATTACCGACCAAGTTTGCGCTCAAACGGAAGAAGCGTTGGTGGCTCGCGAACTGATTAAATGCACGGTACAACAAAATTCTGAATTTAGCGCAAGAGAGGCTGCAGATTTACTATGCGAAAAAGTCGGTGCATTTTGCGTGGGTGTCATTGGCAGAAGGTTCATCATATATCGTGAAAATGCAGAAAACAAGAAAATAAATTTGTAGGTTTGTTATGGAGATATTTAAAACTATTAATGTGCTTGAATCAGACGA
>CAYJNC010000418.1:0-1779 GCA_964371185.1 uncultured Christensenellaceae bacterium | reverse complement strand
CTTCAATTTTCTTAATGAAGTCTTCAACCTCACTTACATCTTTTTTAATTATCTTTAAAAAAGCATCTATATAAACTGCTTCAATATCAAAATTCTGTGCAACCATGCCACATAGTAGGCCATATAGAGCATCACACGAATCTATGCCGTAATCGTGCACATCTACAAAACGAATTTGGTGTTTGATGTCATACATATAACGCTTATCATCGTCGATAAATACAACTTCACCTTTAGTTGTGCTTAATTCCGTGTTTGCAAGGTCTATTAACCTTTTTGTTTTCCCACTGCCCTTTGTAGCATAAATTAACTGTACCATAACTTATTATCCCTTTCTTTTGTTTTCTTGATGTATATTATTATAATATAATAATAAAATAATTTCTACCGGAAAAAAACATTTAATAGCTTATTTATTTCTATTCGGCGTCTACAAGGTTTTTGTATGCCGCACGCAAATTGCTGTCAAAATCAACCAAATCTTCGCTAAGCGGACCATCTCCTTGCTTATTAACATTGACCGGTTCGCCGTCCTCGTCTAAATATGTTACATGCAAACTCCACATGTCCGAAGCATTTTCATCGGTAGTTTCAACTAAATCTTCTATGTCAAGTTCGTCTATCGCATAAACCATCTTGTCCCAAGCGCTGTCGTCCCATTCGTAGTACACTAAGTGAATGTCATCATTAGCCTCTACGAGCCAGCCGGAATCAGAATATTCATAGAAAATTATTTGGCTCATATCGCTGTTTGATGCCGAATACGAACGAGATTGCCCGTCTCCCATTTGCACTATGAAGTTAAAACTCATCACCGGCATAGAATCGTAGTCTACATCAGCCACATTTTCTGCTGACTCAGCTTCCTCGTCAACATCATCAACATCATCAACGTCGTCAACGTCATCAACGTCGTCAACGTCGGCCATGTCATCTTCATGTGCATCCACCACCGGGCCTTCACTCGGAGAAGTAAACTCAACAGTCGCAATTTCGTTTTGTGTGCACCCAATTATACTTACACTCAATAAGACGCATATAAACATAATTATAAATATTTTTTTCATTGTTACACTCTCCTTATTTTTTCAAGAGGCTCTTTCCTTCCATTTCAGACGGTTTTTCAATACCCATAAGCTGTAGCATCGTAGGTGCAATGTCGGCCAAAATGCCGTCTTCTCTTAGCTTTGCATTTTTGTTCTTATCACTCACTAAAATGCAAGGCACTTTGTTTGTGCTGTGCGCCGTAAACGGCCCACCCGTATTTGGATCAATCATAATTTCTGCGTTGCCGTGATCTGCGGTAATAATAACCTCGCCGCCTATCTTTAAAATTTCGTCGGCTAATTTGCCCACACATTCGTCAACCGTTTTGACAGCCGCAACAGCCGCGTCAAATATACCGGTATGACCAACCATGTCACAATTTGCAAAGTTTAATATCATGACATCAAACTTTTGATCGGAAATAAGTTTTGCCGCTTGCTCGCACACTTCAACTGCGCTCATCTCAGGTTTTAAGTCGTAGGTCGCAACCTGCGGTGATGCAATTAAAACTCGCTCCTCTCCTTCGTTAGGCGCTTCTACGCCACCGTTGAAAAAGAACGTTACATGCGCATATTTTTCGGTCTCGGCAATTCTAAATTGTGTCTTTTTGTTCATGCTTAAATACTCTCCTAAGGTGTTGTTCAACACTTGCGGTTTGTATGCAACATGAATATTTGTAAATTCTTTGTTGTATTGAGTTATAGAAACAAAATACACCGGGAAATATTCGCG
>CAYJNC010000417.1:0-1779 GCA_964371185.1 uncultured Christensenellaceae bacterium | reverse complement strand
AGGAACATTTGAAAAAATCAATTATTCTGGTATTATAGTAACACATAATTAATATCTTGTAAAGACTTTTATTACAAAAATGTAATAAAATTTTGATTTTTTTTAATATCAAGAAGAAATGGTTATTTGATTTGTTCTGCAAAGGCATATAAGTAGGCGAAAAACCGAACAAAAAGCAAGTTAATATTTGTTACATATTTATTAAAAAATGAGAAAATGTATATAAATGACAAAAAAACATTGAATAATTTAACAAAACGTAATATAATGAACAAAAGGAGATATGACTATGATAAAGATTAACAGACGATTTTATGAATTTTTTAGCTTTAGCAGCTTTTGCTACGGCCTATTTTGCATTCATAAACTCCCCGATGTTTCTTAAATAGTCAGTACCTTTATTAAGAAGCGGACAAAGCGGTAAGCATCGGAGAGCTTACCGCTTTTTATTTTTCAAAAATTTAAAATTTATAGAAAAGAGGAAAAAGACGTATGATAGTAGTAATGAAAAAAGAGGCAGAGAAGCAAGAAGTAGAAAAAGTCGTCGAACATTTGGAAAAAAGAAACATGCAGGTTCAAATAAACGAGGGTGTTGAATGCACCGTGTTAGGCGTGTTAGGCGACACTTATATGATAGAAAACGAAGTAATCGGTATGATGGGTGGAGTTGAACGGGTTGTACGTGTTCAAGAACCTTATAAAAAAGCCAACAGAAAATTTCATCCGGACAGTACTTGCATAGATGTTTCCGGTGTGCCTGTCGGCAACGGAGAGTTTGCCGTGATGGCAGGGCCTTGCTCGGTTGAATCGGAAGAGCAGTTATTCGGCATAGCAAAGGGCGTACAAAAAGCCGGGGCAAGCATACTAAGAGGCGGTGCTTTTAAGCCGAGAACCTCTCCCTATGCTTTCCAAGGTTTAGGGCAAGACGGAATAGACATATTAGAAACTGTGAGCAAAAGGACAAATATGCCGATTGTTACGGAAATTATGGCACCAAGATATTTGGAACTCTTTGACAAAAAGGCCGATCTTATTCAAGTAGGGGCAAGAAATATGCAAAATTTCGATCTGCTAAAAGAGTTGGGAAACACTAAAAAGCCGATATTGTTAAAAAGAGGTCTTTCAAACACGATAGAAGAATGGCTTATGAGTGCCGAATATATTATTGCCTCGGGAAATGAAAATGTAATTTTATGCGAAAGAGGCATTCGTACTTTTGAAACATACACGAGAAACACGCTTGATATTTCTGCAATTCCTGCAGTGAAAAAGTTGTCACATCTACCCATAATTGCAGACCCAAGCCATGCCACAGGCATGTATGACATGGTCGAACCGATGGCGTTGGCTGCATTGGCCGCAGGGGCGGACGGCATTATGATAGAAGTGCACAACGACCCAAAACATGCACTTTGCGATGGTGCTCAGTCGTTAACTGTCGGTGCGTTTGAATCTTTAATGAAGAAAGTTGATGTATTAAGGAGTGTAATGGCCTGATGGATAACAAACAAATTGTTAATGTAAATGCTGAGAATGGCAAATATGATGTAGAAATCGGAGAAAATTTACTTCAAAATTATTGCGAGGAAAAACCTTATGCGGTTGTAACCGATGACTGTGTTTATGACTTGTACGGAAAATATTTTAATAAAGACAGGGTCATAGTTTTAAAGCAGGGGGAAGCATCTAAGAGTGTGTCTAACTTAGAATTGATATACAATAAACTTTTCGACATGGGGATAGGTCGTAAAGATACGTTGATAGCGTTAGGCGGTGGGG
>CAYJNC010000416.1:0-1785 GCA_964371185.1 uncultured Christensenellaceae bacterium | reverse complement strand
ACCCGTATGTATTAATAGACTATGTTCATGGCATAGATTTTTTAAGCGCAGACAGAATTGCAAGAAAATTAGGGATTTTAAAAACCGATGGCACGAGGGTGCAAAACGGAATATTGAATGTACTTAAAAAGTCTTTGGCAGTTGGCAATTTATTTGTGATACAAAGCCACCTTTTGCCACATGTTGCTTTGCATTTGCAAGTGGAAAAAACTTTGGTTGAAACGGCACTTTTAACACTGGTTAAAGACAACAAAGTGATTTTGAAGCGATACGCAAAAGATTTTGAAGTGGTGTTTTTAAAAAATGCTTATGAGGTTGAGTCTCAGGTTGCCGCTAAACTTTTTTTGTTAAGAGGCAAATATGCAACCGGCGAAAAAAAATTAAAGCACTCGAAATATAAAGGTGATATTAAGTTAACGGAAGAACAACAGTCGGCCGTAAAAACGGCTGTTTCAAATAATTTATGTGTGATAACCGGTGGACCGGGTACGGGTAAAACAACAATTCTAAAAGCAATGCTCAGCATATTTTATTCTAACGGTTTAAAATGCGTGTTGGCAGCGCCGACAGGAAGAGCGGCAAAGCGAATGCAAGAGGCAACCGGCGAAATGGCAAAAACAATCCACAGGTTGCTAGAGTATTCTTATGATGAAGATGCGTACCAATGTTATTTTAGGGTGAACGAAGAAAACCCACTTGATTGTGATGTGGTTATTGTGGACGAAGTTTCCATGTTAGACATATTTTTATTCAGAAATTTGTTGCTTGCCTTAAAGCCGGGCGCAAGGCTTGTTTTGGTTGGCGATGCAGACCAATTACCGTCGGTAGGACCCGGCAATGTTATGCAAGATTTAATATCTTCAGAGGTTGTGCCTACGGTTAAACTTACATATAAATTCAGAAATGCGGGAAACATTGCAGATGCTGCCTACAACATACTAAACGGTGAAAAGCCAACATATGACGAAAAGGAATTCGTGTTGCACAAGTGCTTTGAAACGGAGGAAGTTTTAAGGAATATTAGAGATTGTTATTTAAAATATGCAAAAGAAGGCTTAGACATACAGGTAATTGCACCGATTAAAAAGACAGAAGTGGGCACTATTGAACTTAATAATATGCTTAGGGATGCAATTAATCCATCAAAAACCAGCAAGCCCGAGTTTATGATGGGGGACAAGTTTTTCCGCGAGGGAGACAGGGTGATGCAAATTAAAAATAATTATGCCCGCAAATGGAAAAACTATGGCGAAAACTCGGAAGGCGAAGGCGTTTTTAATGGCGACATCGGAATAATTGCCGACATGAAACAAGGTGTTTGTACGGTTAGGTTTGAAGACGGCCGAAGTTGCGTATACGAAGGTATAGAGATGGCAGAGCTTGATGGCGCTTTTGCATACACTATTCATAAGGCTCAAGGAAGTGAGTTTGACATAGTTATATTAACTGTTTTTTACGGCGACAGCGTTTTCCTGACAAGAAATTTGCTTTATACGGCGGTGACTCGGGCGAAAAAAAAGGTTGTTTTGGTCGGGAATGAACAAACAATAAATTACATGATAAATAATGGGAAAAGGGGTATACGCAGGACGGCTCTTTGCAAAGAATTACGCTGTCTTAAATATATTACGGATTGATGGGAAAGATTGCGCAGATACTTAAACAGCTAACTACCGCCGGAGAAAAGTGTATTTATTGCGGCAGAGAGATACCGCAAGGAAGTGTTTTGTGTGAAAAATGTGCACATGATGAGGTTGAACTTTATTCAAAAGACAACAGATTGGG
>CAYJNC010000415.1:1111-1789 GCA_964371185.1 uncultured Christensenellaceae bacterium | reverse complement strand
AATCGCCATCATGTTTATGCCGAATGTGACCTGCATATCTGAATATTTGTATAGTAAGTTTAATATTTTTTGTGCATCGACGCCTTTTTTGATTTCGATAACGGCACGCATACCTTCCCTATCCGATTCGTCTCTGATGTCGTCTATTGCACTGAAAATTTCTTTTTTTGTTTCTCTTACAGCTAAAATCTTTTCAAGCAAAGCCGATTTTTTTACTTCGTACGGCATCTGCGTTATTACAATCAAAGATTTTTCGTTCTTTTGTTTCTCTATATGTGCCTTTGCACGTATCTGTATTTTACCTCTACCCGTTTTATATGCCTGTAACAAGCCTGCCCCGGAAAGCAGATACCCACCCGTAGGAAAATCGGGTCCTTTAATTACTTGCATCATATCTTCTAAGGTGCAATGGGGGTTTTCTATGCGCATAATAACACCGTCAACAACCTCGCCTAAATGATGGGGAGGAATGTTTGTTGCAAGCCCTACCGCTATGCCGGAAGAACCGTTTACCAGCAAGTTTGGGTAACGTGCGGGAAGCATATCCGGTTCTCTTTCCGTGTCATCAAAATTCGGTCGAAAAGGAACCGTATCTTTTTCTAAATCACGAACAAGCTCTAATGCTAATTGAGACATACGTACTTCCGTATAACGCATTGCAGCCGGGCTGTCACCGTC
>CAYJNC010000415.1:0-1101 GCA_964371185.1 uncultured Christensenellaceae bacterium | reverse complement strand
CCATGGCCATCAACAAGTGGCATACGCATAGAATAGTCTTGCGCCAAACGAACCATGGCGTCATAAACGCTCGAATCACCATGTGGATGATATTTTCCCAAAGCCTCGCCAACAACACGAGCCGATTTTTTATGAGGTTTGTCGGGAGTTATAGACAAATCATACATTGTATACAAAATACGTCTTTGTACAGGTTTTAATCCGTCTTCAACACGTGGGAGTGCACGTTCCATAGTAACATATTCGGCATATGTCATGAACGAGTCGTGCATTACTTCGTCCATTGCCGTATCTATAATTTTTTCGTCGTATAAAACTTGTTTATTTTTACTCATGTGCCTGCACCTCAAAATTATCTTGCCTGTTAAAATTTGCGTGCTCGCTTATATATTGTTTGCGAGGTTCAACATTATCGCCCATCAAAGTGGTTACAATGTGTTCAACGTCTGCTAAATCTTCGATGCAAACACGGGTAAGCGTGCGTTATTGCGGATCCATGGTTGTTTCCCAAAGTTGTTCTGGATTCATTTCTCCTAGACCTTTGTATCTTTGGACATTTGCACCCCTGCCTACGTCGGCCTTTGCCTTTGTTAATTCTTTGTCGTCATAGGCATAAAGAGTGTTTTTCCCTCTGGATATTTTGTATAGAGGCGGCATACCGATGTATAGGTGGCCATCTGTTATAAGTTCTTTAAAATACCTGTAGAAGAAGGTTATCTTGGTCGGCATCGGCAAGTATGATTACCTTATTATATTTTAAATTAGCGATGTCAAATGTATCGTCAAAGCCGGCTCCGAGTGCAGTTATTAGAGACCTGAATTCTTCGTTTGCAAGAACTTGGTCTAAACGCTTTTTCTCTACGTTTAAAGGTTTGCCCCGCAAAGGCAAAACTCCCTGAAAACGTCTGTCTCTACCCTGTTTTGCACTTCCGCCGGCACTGTCTCCCTCTACAATGAAAAGTTCGTTGTTTTCCGGTTTCTTACCGGTGCAAGCAGCTAATTTTCCAACAAGTGGCAAGGTGTCCAGTTTGTTTTTTGCTCGTTCCATACGCTTTGCTTTTCTGGCTGCCTCGCGAACATGCGCAGCAGAAATAGCTTTTT
>CAYJNC010000414.1:0-1789 GCA_964371185.1 uncultured Christensenellaceae bacterium | reverse complement strand
GAACATATTCTGTTATCGGGTTTCTTGCGATAACAACACCGGCGGCATGGGTAGACGCATGTCTTTTAATTCCCTCTAACTTCTTAGCAATGTCTATCACTTGCCTTGCATTATCGTTGTTTTCATACTCAAACCGCAATTTTTGGTTTTGCTCGAGCGCTTTTTCTATTGTCATCTTGAGTTCAAACGGAATCATCTTCGCTATCTTATCCGCCTCTTGTATGGAAACTTCCATTACCCGTGCGACATCTCTGATGACTTGTTTTGCGCCCAACGTTCCAAATGTAATGATTTGTGCAACCTTGTCTTCGCCATACTTATGCGTAACATAGTCTATGACTTCTTGCCGACGTTCGTAGCAAAAATCTATGTCTATATCGGGCATACTAACCCTCTCGGGGTTTAAAAAACGTTCAAACAGCAAGTTATACTTTATTGGGTCTATGTTTGTTATTCCCAAGGCATAGGCAACGATACTGCCGGCGGCACTGCCCCTTCCCGGCCCTACCGCTATGCCGTTTTGTTTTGCGAAACGGACAAAATCCCAAACTATTAAAAAATAATCTGCAAAACCCATGCTATTAATAGTATCTATTTCGTATGAAAATCGGTCTGCAATCTCTTGCGATATTGTCGCATACCTTTTTTGTATACCTTCTTTTGCCACTTCTTTCAGATACTCTATGTTTGTCGTATTATCCGCAACATCAAACTTCGGCAAATGGTATTCATGAAACCGCAACTCCACATTGCATTTGTTTGCAACCTCCATTGTGTTTGAAATTGCTTCCTCTGCATACGAAAACAGTTCTTGCATCTCGTCTGCCGATTTCAAATAAAACTCTTCGCCGAAAAAAGACATTCTGCTCGGGTCGTTTATCGTGTTTGCCATCTGAATGCACATAAGCACGTCTTGCGCATACGCATCTTCTTTTTTGACATAATGAACATCGTTTGTTGCAACCAACGGAATTTCTGTTTGCTTAGAGAGTTTTAACATAAGCGGGTTTATTTCACGTTGTTCCCTTATGCCGTGGTCTTGCAATTCCAAATAAAAATCGTCTTCAAACATGGCTTTTAAGCGCAACGCCAATTTTTGAGCCTGATCATAATTGTTATTAACCAGTAACCGTTGGACGTCTCCGGCTAAACATGCCGACAGGCAAACCAGCCCTTCTTTGTGCAGTTCCAACAATTCGTAGTCTATTCGAGGTTTATAGTAATACCCCTCTAAAAAACCTGCCGAACAAAGTTTCATCAAATTCTTATATCCGACATTGTTTTTTGCCAGCAACACCAAATGGGCATATTCTTTTGTAAGTGAATTCTTTTCAAATCTGCTGCCCGGCGCAACATAGACCTCACAGCCTATAATCGGCTTAATACCGGCCTTTTTTGCTTCCTTATAAAATTCGACAGCGCCATACATGACCCCGTGGTCTGTTATGGCAATGGCCGACATTCCCAAATCTTTCGTCCGAGATATTATGTCTCGTATGCGCCCCGCACCGTCGAGCAGGCTGTATTCGGTATGAACATGCAGATGTGCAAACTCTCTCAACGCTATCTTCCTTTTCATATTATTTGCTTTTATTATACCACATTTAAAGTGCAGGTAAAATAATCTTCGCTATTCACAAACTATCTTTTATTGTGTATAATATAAGTAATAAATATATATATAAGGGAAGGTTACTATGCCATATAAGCTAATTGCACTCGACTTAGACGACACCCTGCTTGATTACAACAAAGAAATCTCACAAGAAAATGCAGACGCCATAAAAAA
>CAYJNC010000413.1:0-1793 GCA_964371185.1 uncultured Christensenellaceae bacterium | reverse complement strand
ACAATTTTCTTGCGTGATTTTGCAGATTTTGTATACCACGTACACATGAAAGACGTGGCGGTAACGCTTGACGGTAAGGCAGGAATCTTAGGTTCTTTCATGCAATTCGGGGAACTTGAAAGGGGCTGGAACTTCCGTTCATTAGGACACGGAAATGTAAACTTCGAAGAAATTATTCGTGAGTTGAATGCTGTGGGCTACGACGGACCGCTTTCTGTTGAATGGGAAGACAACGGAATGGAACGTGTTTACGGCGGAACAGAGGCTTGTGCCTATGTCAAGAAGGTTGATTTTGCACCGTCTAATATTAATTTTGACGGCGCTATGGGCAATGAATAATATATATATAGAAAAAGGAAGGTAAAGATATGAGTGATTATTACAAAAATGTTCCGGAAGTAAAATTTGAAGGAGCTAAATCGCAAAATCCGTTTGCATTTAAGTTCTACAATCCGGAAGAAAAAATTATGGGGAAAACAATGCGCGAGCATTTTAAATTTACCGTTTCATATTGGCATACATTCGCAAGTGAAATAGGAGACATGTTTGGTGTGGGTACACGTAGTGTTGCCTATGGCAAAACAACACCGATGGACATAGCTTTTGCAAAAGCAGATGCAGCGTTTGAATTCATGAATAAAATGGGAATAGATTATTTCTGCTTCCACGATTATGACATGGCACCGCAAGGCGCTACACTTGAAGAAGGCAACAAGAATATAGACGAAGTTTCCGACTACATATTAGACCTCATGAAAAAATATGACAAAAAATTGCTTTGGGGAACAGCTAACTTGTTCGGAAATCCGAGATATATGCACGGTGCGGCAACATCACCTAATGCAGACGTATTCGCATTTGCGGCTGCTCAGGTTAAAAAAGCGGTAGACACAACAATCAAACTTTCGGGTGACGGTTACACATTCTGGGGTGGTCGTGAAGGTTATGAAACATTGCTCAACACAAACATGGGTCTTGAACTCGACAACCTTGCACGTTTCTTGCGTATGACAATAGACTATGCTCGTAGCAAAGGTTTTAAAGGCAATTTCTATATCGAGCCGAAGCCGAAAGAGCCCACAAAACATCAATATGATTTTGACACGGCTTCTTGCCTTGCGTTCTTGCGTAAATACAACCTTCAAGACGACTTAAAAATGAACCTTGAAGCTAACCATGCTACACTTGCGCAACACACGTTCCAACACGAAATTCGCACAGCTCGCGAAAACGGCGTGTTTGGTTCTATCGATGCAAACATGGGCGACATGTTACTTGGTTGGGACACAGACCAATTCCCGACAAACGTTTATGACACAGCACTTGCTATGTACGAAATTATTAAGGCGGGCGGTTTCACAAAAGGTGGTCTTAACTTCGATGCTAAAGTGCGCAGGGGTTCTTTCACACAAGAAGACGTGTTCTACGCATACATTGCAGGCATGGACACTTTTGCTATTGGCTTAAAAGTAGCTGCGGCAATAATGGAAGACAATCGTATAGACGGTTTTATCGAAGAGAGATATTCAAGCTACAACAGTGGCATAGGCGCAGACATAGTTTCGGGACGTGCAACTATCGAAATGCTTTCCGATTATGCGCTTAAATTAGGCGAAGTTACAACAAATATTAGCGGGCGCCAAGAATACTTAGAAGGCATAATAAACAACGTAATGTTTAAAGGTCTATAAGAAAGACACATAAAATGTAGAAAAATGCCGAACATATTTTCGGCATTTTTTCACACTTCAAGCACAGTTGAGGTGTGTTTTTGTTGACATTTGCAACGGTAT
>CAYJNC010000412.1:0-1795 GCA_964371185.1 uncultured Christensenellaceae bacterium | reverse complement strand
TTTGTTTAATTGTCTTATTCTAACTACAGATATTATTAGCATAATTGCCGTTATGATGATAAGAGGAACATAGTTTGTAATGTCTATTACATTTGAAGTCATTGCATTAAATGCCCATGTAGCCGGAAAAGCATTTCCGATATTAGCAAGAGCGGTCGGCAGGAATGAACTGTCAAACATTATTCCCGATAGCATAAGAGATGGCAAGAATACCAATTGCGCCGCCATTCCCACTTTGGCTGTGCTTTTGAAGCATAAACCGAATACAGTGCCTATGCCAATGCTCGAAAAAATAATTAGGAAGAGCGAGATGAAGTAATTAAGCATATTAGCCGGTATTTCGGCGTTGAAAATAATCGGCGCTGTGAATAGAATAATCATGCTTACAATAATTAAATTAAAGGTTGTTGAAATAAAATTACCGAAAGCAACTATCCAAATCGGGATATGCCCCACCCGATACGCCCTTTTTATGTCGCTACCATAAAACTCTATATTGGCGTATGGAGAGCCGAGTATGCCGCCCATGCTGACTGCAAAAATTGTCATAGTCTGAATTAGTGTGCTATCTGCGGTTGGGTTTATGGACGTAAAAACACCACCGATAAACAGATAAAAAACAATCGGTACGACGTAGAAGTGGACAAGCATTTCTCGGCTTCGTAAACTAAGTTTAATATGAATGAAAATTGTATGCATTATGGCGTTCATTGTATTTTCTCCTTTGAAATTTTCAAGAATTTTTCTGCGATACCTTCTTTTTTAACCTCGATATCGGTAATAGAGATATTATTAGTTTGGCAGACAGCGGTTATTTTCGATAAAGCGTTCTCGATATTGTCGCACTCAAAAATCAAATAATCATTTTCTTTTTCAACATTCATATCTTCCCAAATGTCGATATTATCGGTGGAAGTTTTTATCTTCAATTTAAAAATGTTATCCTCGTTGTTTTTAAGTTCGAGAGGAGAACCGAAAAAGGCAATCTCGCCGCCTGAGATAATGGCGATAGTATCACACAGTTGTTCAACCTCTGCCATGTCGTGACTGGATAAAACAACGGTTTTTCCTTGAGATTTAAGTTCTTTTAATTTGTTGTGAATGGCAATTTGTCCGCTTACGTCGAGGCCGGCGGTCGGCTCATCTAAAAAAACAATGTCGGGATTGCCTATAAGTGCAATCAAAAGATGGAGTTTGCGTTTTTGTCCGGTAGATAATTTACCGTAAGGAGTCTTTTTAAATTCGTTGATGTCGAAAATATCAATCAGACTTTTGGGTAGTTTTGTGTGTTGCCATATTGAAAAAAGGCTTATGGCTTCAATTGCGGTGATGTTATGCGGAAAAGAAGAGTTTTGTAATTGAACACCAATTTTTCCGCTTATGTTTATATTGCCGTTGTCATATTTTTTCAAGTCCTCTATACATTCGAGTGTTGTTGTTTTACCCGAACCGTTTACGCCGAGCAATGCAAAAATTTCGCCTTTGTTTACGTTAAAAGAAATATCTTTAAGAACATGGTTGTCACCATAACTTTTTTGCAGATTCTGCACTTTGATTGCATAACTCATAAGTTGCCTCCGTTTGTTTTCTCGAAATAGGATTTTAATATTTCCTCTAAATAAACATCTATTTGTTTTTGTTTATTGGAATACTCGTTGTTCCAACTGTCTTTATTGTTATTGAATTGTTCAAGCAACGGCAATAAAGATAGATCACCGCCCGTGAAATCCATTATCATATTCCACCATTTTTCGGCGAGTATAAGGCTCTTTTCACTTTTTGGATCTTCGCCTTG
>CAYJNC010000411.1:0-1826 GCA_964371185.1 uncultured Christensenellaceae bacterium | reverse complement strand
AAGATAGGAGGGTACATCATGAAAATTAATGCGGCAAGTTCTGTTTATGCGATAGAACGCTATCGACAAATTGTGAACAAAGATATTTCAAAAACTAAAAAAGAACAGCCTGCTGATGCTGCCGAAATATCTAAGGAGGCATTGTCTTTTGCGGAGATTTTTAAATCGGCTAAGTCTGCGATAGACAGTGAAATAGAGTTGAGTAGCGTAGAGTTAAATTCTTTGGCTCAACAAGTTCAGTCGGACAGTTACAATGTTGACGAGTCGGAATTGGCAGACGCTATTTTAGTATCGGTTAGGGTGTAAGCATGATTAACAAGCTTATTGCTCAATTAGAAGAAATATATGCTAAATATGAAGATATTTACGAATATACACTTCAGAAAAAAGCTTGCATCATCAGCAACGATGCGCAAAAACTAAATGACACGGTTAAAAAGGAATGGGAGCTTATTTCTTTTGTTATGGAACTCGAAGAAAAGAGAATTGCGCTCACCAAAGATATTGCAAGCGAGTTTAATCTTGATTTAGATACCGTTTCATTGGCTGATATTGCAGCAAAATGCCCGGCGAAAGAGGCTGCGGCGCTCAATTTAATTGCAGAAAAATTAAAAGAAATATTTGAAAAACAAAAGGTGCTCAACGCAGAAGTGAAAGGCTTGATAGACCTTCACTTAGAATATGTAGATTACATGGTTAATATGTTTTTAGTTGAACCGCAAACAAATAATATATATGGGAATTCCGGAGTTGTAGAAGACGGAAACACCAAAGGGGTCAATATTTTTGACAGTCAAGTGTGAGGTAATTATTTATGAGATCAACATTTTATGGTTTAGAAATTGCAAAAACAGGCTTGTTTATAAGTCAAAACCAGTTAGATATAACCAGCCACAATATTTCTAACGTAGATACAGAAGGATACACTCGTCAGAGGCTTAGCACTGCGGCTATTCCTGCTGCCGGCGGTAATACTTTTATTGCCATAGACAAAACAGGTACTTCGGGGCAAGGTGTTGAACCCATTTATGTAGAACAGGTGAGGAACCCCTTCTTAGATTATCAATACAGAATAGAAAATTCCACAACAACTAATTGGCAAACAAAAGAACAATATTTTGGCTATGTAGAGTCTTTGTTTAATAACGAATTAGACGACATTGTCAGCGCAAACGGCATATCTGCAATCTTTTCGGGTTTTTACGACTCCCTACAAGAACTTTCAAAGGGCCCCGAAAAAACCGAAATGCGTGAAAATGTTTTGCAGCAAGCGCAAAACGTTACTTCCACCATGAATTACTACTACGGTAGGTTGATAGAACAACAAGGCGCGGTAAATGAAAGTATAAAGGTAACCGCAGATGAAATAAATTCTTTGGCTCAAAAGATTTCACAACTTAACGATCAAATCTATGGTTATGAGTTATCGGGTGCGAGGGCAAACGATTTGCGTGACCAAAGGACTTTATTGTTAGATACCCTTGCGGGGCTTGCAGATGTAAATATTTACGAAGACGTAAATTCTCAGCTCATTGTAGAACTCGACGGCCGGCAGTTGGTGCGTCATTCGAGCTATAAACAGTTGTCTACCGTAGACAACATACCTAATCCTCTTGATGGAGGCGTATCAAGTGTTGTTGGTGTTTACTGGACAGACAACGAAGGCAACCCAACAACTAACCAAGTTACTTTTGAAGACGGTGCGATGCGCGGTTACTTAGATGTGCGTGATGGGGATTCTAAGGAAAACGTGGGTATTCCTTATGTTGTTCAAGAGTTAAATGCACTTTGCCAAAAAATTGCAAAAGACATGAACGATGTGCATA
>CAYJNC010000410.1:0-1833 GCA_964371185.1 uncultured Christensenellaceae bacterium | reverse complement strand
CCAAAAAACGAAGCTTTAGCACCCCTAAGACGAGGCTTTTTAACGCTAAAATGCACGTCAGGCCGACGAAATTGCGAAATTATGGCTTTTTTCAACACGTCCATAATATGTGAAAAGCATTGGAGGAAAAATTATATGAAAATCTTATTTTCAGCCTCAGCATCGCCCACACCATCGCCCACACCATCGTCTACAACATCGACTTCCGACATTGTAGATTCTTTTCAAGAGTGGGAACAGTCTGTATTTTCAGAAGGATTGGTAGGCACACTTATTTTTGCGGCAATCGTTGCAGTCGTTACATTTATAATTTTAAAAATCATCAAAAAAACATTGTCTAAGCATTTAGCAGGCAACATGAAAATATTTTATCGCCTGATATATGTATTTATCATCGCCATTGCGGTGCTGAGTGTGCTTGTCACCATAACCCCGCTTAAAGAGCTCGGCACCACCCTGCTTGCAAGCTCGGGAATCGCCGGTGTTGTAATCGGCCTTGCCGCCCAAGAAACCTTGGGCAACATTTTCAGCGGAATATCTATCAGCGCAAGCAAGCCTTATGTAGTCGGCGAATTTATAGAAATATTAGGAGTTTCGCCGCCTATTATCGGAACGGTTTCCGACATAGGCCTAAGGCACACAATAATTCTTGATGCTTCAAACCAAAACATAGTAATCCCAAACAGCGTGATAGACAAATATGTGATACGTACAACACATCTGCACAACGAGGGTAATTTACCGGCATACATAAACAACTTCTTAGATGTCGGCATAGGCTATGACAGCGACATGGACCTTGCCATGAAAATCATGTCGGAGCTTGTTTTAGCTCATGAAAACAGCATAGACGTCCGCACGGAAGAAGATAAACAAAACGGTATGCCTCCCGTTACCATCAGAATAACCGACCTTGGCAATTATTCTATCAACTTGCGTGCAACCGTTTGGACGAAAAACATAAAAATCGGGTATGGAACACTTTCCGATTTACGCTACTCTATAAAAAAAGAATACGACAAACACGGCATAGAAATCCCCTTCCCGTATCAGAATATTATAATAAAAAAAGATTCCGAATAAGCAACTTCAACAATACCGACAACCATAACAGCCTAAAAACTTCGTTTTTTAGGCTTTCTTCTTGCATTTTAACAAAAACTATTGAGTTTTACATATATTTTAGTATACAATTACAATTGAAATAATTTTGATCATAATTTTTAGGAGGTACAATATGTTTCAAGTTAACTCAAACTTCGGTAAACTTCAGGGCAGCTATCTTTTTTCTGAAATAGCACGCAGAGTTTCCGAATTTACAACAAATAACCCGGATAGCGATATAATTCGTTTGGGCATAGGCGACGTTACTCGTCCGCTTGTTCCTGCTGTAATTTCTGCCATCAAAGATGCAACCGACGAAATGGCAAAAGCAGAAACTTTTCGTGGTTACGGTCCCGAACAGGGGTACGACTTTTTAAGAGAAGCAATTTCAGAGAATGACTACAAATCAAGAGGTGTAGACATCTCTACCGACGAAATTTTCGTTTCCGACGGTTCAAAATGCGACACAGGCAACATTCAAGAACTTTTAAGCACAGATAGCAAGGTAGCAATAACAGACCCTGTGTATCCCGTTTATGTAGACACAAACGTTATGGCCGGCCGTTCCGGCGACTTTGACGCTACTTTAGGTAAATATTCTAACATGGTATACATACCTACAATTGAAGAGAACAACTTCATACCGGCAATACCCACCAAAAAGGTAGATGTCGTATATTTGTGTTCACCCAACAACCCCACCGGCACCGCACTTAAAAAGAACGAGTT
>CAYJNC010000409.1:0-1843 GCA_964371185.1 uncultured Christensenellaceae bacterium | reverse complement strand
CAAATAGTTCAAAACGAGGCGAAGATAAAAGAATGCGATGTAATTATCGCCTAACAAACACAAAAGACGGCCGAGTATAATTGCGAAATGGAAGAAATTAATTCGCAAATAGATGCAATGTACGGGCAAATTTTAGAGATGAAAGAGCAGTCCGAGGAGTTTTTAAAAGGCGCGGAAGACATAATAAAACAAATAGCCGAGGCCAAGCAAGAGGCAGAACAAAGCAGAAATGCGTTGCAATCTTTTGAAATGGAATACAAAGAAAAAGATTTGCGTAAGAAAATGATTCAAGAGCAAATTTCGGCAATCAAGAATAAAAAAGACGAGCAGGAAGAGCAAGGCAAAAGGCTTGCCCAAACAGATGTAGAATTAACGGCAAGAAATGAAACGGTAGAGAAGAAGACAGCGGATTTGCGTAACAAAACGAACGAAGTGGCGCAGAGTCTGTTAGAGATTGCCGAACAAAAAAACAAACATGCACAAAACGTTTTGGAGTTGCAAAAAAAAGTTTCTGAGGAAAAATCCCGATACAAATTGTTGTCCGAGATGCGAGAAGAATTAGAAGGTTATTTTGACAGCGTGAAATCTTTGTTTGCTCATGCGAGGCAAGCACCGCATATTAAAAGCAAACTAAGAGGTGTGTTGGCGGAAGTCATCAATGTGCCTAAGGAATACGAAGTGCCCATAGAAATTATTCTCGGTAATGCACTGCAAAATGTTGTGGTAAATTCTGATCAAGATGCAAAAGTTATTATAGATTATTTACGCAAAAATAAACTGGGTAGGATAACATTTTTGCCTACACAGTCTTTGTCGGTGAAATATTTAAAAGACAAGGAACGCAGTTATCTCAACGAAAACGGCGTGCTTTGTGTTGCAAGTGAGGCGATTGTTTGTGACGACGAAATTCGGCCGGCGGTAGATTTTTTGTTGGGTAGGACTGTCATAGTAAAAGACATGGATTGCGCAATAAACCTCATGAGAAAGGCAGGACATGCTTTTCGTACCGTGACAATGCAGGGTGATTTTATTAAACCGGGCGGGGTTATAACAGGCGGCAGTGTAGCCAAAAACAATTTAGGATTGTTGGCGAGAAAGCGTATGGCGCAAGAACTTAAAATATCTGTCGAAGAAACGCAAAAGAAAGAGACGACGGCGCTTTTGGCGTTGCAAGCCGTAGAAAAGGCGGAAAAAAGCAAGAAAGAAGAACGTCAGACGTTGTTTCAAGAGCTTCGTACGGCAGAAATTGAGCAGGCCGAAGTTAAACAACAGTTGTTGACACATTCACAAAAGATAGCGGATCACAGCCGTATAATGCAAAACCGGTTGCAAGAGTATTCTGCATTTGAGGCAGAAATTGCGCAATTGCAAGCCAACATGCAACAAGACGAAGTAAAAAGGGAAGTGCTAACAAAACGCTATGCAGACATTAGCGAAAAGTTAGAAGAACTTGAAGAATACAGACAAAAAGAGTCTTTAGCGCATTCGGAGCAAAGAGAAAAATTGTCGCAGGCCGAGATAGCACAAAATTCGGTTAAGCACAAAAAAGATGTTCTCCTGAGTAAGATAGAGCACGCAAACGAAATAATATTTAACGCAAAACACGAGTCGCAATTGTGTGAGAGACAGACGCAAACTTTAAACAAAGATTTGGTTTTGTTCAACACCCAAAAGGTGACGGCAAAAAAGGAATTAGATTCGATATTAAAAGAGCTCAACGAGGTAGGGGAAGAATCGCATAAGAAGGCAAGCGAAAAAGACGAATTATATTCAAAAATAGAGGCGTCTCAGAAAAAAGCAGACGAATTGAACGAACAAAAAGACGGCTACATAGAACAAAAAT
>CAYJNC010000408.1:0-1854 GCA_964371185.1 uncultured Christensenellaceae bacterium | reverse complement strand
TTAGAATAGGAGAAATATAATGTTAGCACCATATAAATGGATAAAAGAATATGCAAAAGTAACATCAGACCCAAACAATCTGGCTCAGAAGATGATAATGTCGGGTAATGGTGTTGAAAATATAGAGTATTTGGGCGAAGACATTGTCAATGTTGTCGTTGGATGCATCAAGAAAATTGAAAAACATCCGGATGCAGATAAACTTGTTGTTTGCCAAATAGATGTCGGCGATGAAGATTTATTGCAAATCGTGACGGGGGCAACAAACGTTTTTGAGGGTGCTTATGTGCCCGTTGCAAAAGCGGTTGCAACATTGCCTAACGGTGTTATTAAAAAAGGCAAATTGCGTGGGGTAGAGTCCTTTGGTATGCTTTGCTCGGGTGAAGAGTTAAAGCTAAAAGGCGGCGACGTGCCGGGCGCTGAGGTAGACGGCATACTCATATTAGAAAACAGCCCCGATGTCGGAACAGACATTCGTGACGTGTTCGATTTAAAAGGTGCGGTTATAGAGTTTGAAGTTGGTGCAAACCGCCCGGATTGTCTTAGTATGATAGGCATAGCACGCGAAGCGGCTGCCGTTGATGATGTTGATTTTAGCTTGCCTAAAACAAGCTACAACATGGTAAACTCGGCATTAGAAGACATGGTAAGCGTAGAAGTTTCAGAAACAAACTTATGCAAAAGATACATAGCGGCCGGCATTAAAGATGTTAAAATCACAAGCAGTCCGTTGTGGATGCGTACACGTTTGAGAGAGGCGGGTATTCGTCCTATCAATAACATTGTAGACATAACAAACTACATCATGTTAGAGACCGGCCAACCGATGCACGCTTTTGATGCCGATAAAATTCGTGATAAAAAAATTATTGTGCGTTGTGCAAAAGACAAAGAGCAAATTAAAACCCTCGATGGTAAGGTGCGTGAATGCACAAAAAATATGCTTTTGATTTGTGACGGGCAAGGGCCTATCGGTGTTGCAGGTGTTATGGGTGGCGAAGACAGCGAAATAACGGCAGAAACAAAGAATGTTGTGTTTGAATGTGCAAAGTTTGCATACGGAAACATAAGGCAAACTTCTCGTGGGTTAGGGCTTTCAACAGAAAGTTCGTTGAGGTTTTCAAAAGGCGTGGACGCAAGCATGACAATGTTTGCAATGGAACGTGCGCTAACACTTGTCGGCGAGCTTGAAGCCGGAGACATAACCTATGGTATGATAGATCTGCTATTCGAAGATTTAACAGAAAAAGAACTTACCACAACTGCGACTCGTGTGAACGATCTGCTCGGGACAGACATACCTGCAAAAGAAATGGAAACTTTGTTAAACAAGTTATTCATCCATACGACAGCCGAGGGAGACGACTTGCATTGCAAGATACCGTTGCACCGAAACGACATTAAAGGTGCGGCCGATATAGCGGAAGAAGTAGCAAGAATATTCGGCTACGACAACATTCCGCAAACAAGCGCTAAGGTTTCAATGAAGAGAGGTGTAATCTCTGTTCAGGAGGCGCGTTCGGATGTTATGGCAAACTATTTGTGCGATATCGGCTTCTTTGAATGCAGAACCTACCCGTTTATCGGCATGCAAGACTATAAAAAATTGGGGTTAGAACTGCAAAACGGTGTTAAAATATTAAACCCCTTAGGCGACGACACCGCTTATATGCGCACAACATTAATTCCGCATATGTTACGTACGGTTTCGACCAATTTAAACATGAAAAACTCCGAGCTTAATTTGTTTGAAATAAGCAGGGTGTTCTTACCGATAGACGGCGAAGACTTGCCAAAAGAAGTACCCACACTGTGTCTGGCGCAAACGGGAGCAACGAAGGATTTCTTCACGTT
>CAYJNC010000407.1:0-1854 GCA_964371185.1 uncultured Christensenellaceae bacterium | reverse complement strand
AAAATTCGCAAGGTTTTACAATAGGGTTTAAAGAGATATTGCGCTGAGCCTTATTAATTAATTGCATCTTCAAAAGGTATTCTTAAGAATTTTTCAATTTCATTAAGTACTGATTGAAATGATACATTTTCAATTTCGGTCTTTTTGATAAAAGCAACCCATTTAGCTTGCATGACTTTATCGTCAGAAAATTTGAGCATTTGCTCAAACTGTTCAAGAGTATACACATGTTCTCTATTTTCGAAAGTTTTGCGCATTGCGGTAGAAAGACTAATATTATTAAATTGAAATTTATTTGAGAGATAATACAAATCGAAATAGTCTTTCATTCTGCTTGAAAACTCCATAAGATTAAGAATTGCATCTAATTTCTCTGCAACGGTAGTTTCAAGTGAATAAGTGTTTACAACCGGCGTATCGAACCCATCAAGCTGGGTAGGAATTTCTCGTTTCATTTGGCAAGGTACAATAACATCACCTACCATAAAATCTACTCCGAAAATTGTACGTGTATTTTTTATTCTTGCAATCAATGTTGCACTGATACCTGAATATTTTTTTGCTATTGCTATCGGCTCAACCTTACTGACTTCAAAAGAAATAAAATCGTTTCCTGTATGCACCGATATGATTTCTTCTATAACTTCCCGAACACGTTTTTGCGTATTAGGTATACTCTTTAGTAAAAAATCTATATCGACTGTTACTCTGCTGTCAAACCGGGTGAGGGAGTAGAGGAATAAACCACCTTTTAAAACAAAGTTTTCTGAAAAAGTTGACTTTTCTACTTTGCGTAAAAACTCCTCTTGGCAAAATAATTGAACTAACAACTGATTACTCTTTCATGTCTTTTTAGCCTTGTTTTTAAGTTGTGCAAGTACTGAAGCCCCTCTATCTGCCATCTATCAACACCCCCATAATATCCATAATTTTGCTGTAAAGCCCCATTTCTTTCGCATATTTTGCGAGATTTGCCAAGTGCTTATTTTCGTCTGCAACATATGCGTTCACAGCTTGGTTAAACATTTCGCTGTCGAGCTTTGTTCTGTATTTAAAACAGTCGCAGATAGTACGTTCTTTATCATATACAGAGAGTATAACGCCGTTAAAATCTCCCTCTGTTTTACCAATGGCATAACGTTCAGATGGAATATAGTAGACTTTTACATCAAGACCGAGATTGTTAATCTTTTTAACTGAAACTGTCCGAGGAACGGCGATGCTGTGTTTTCTTGGTAGGTAATCACTGTACCCATGATAAAACAAAGCAGATTCCACGCAAATAACTGCTTCGGGCATAACAGCCTTAAGGATTACTTCATCTTCGATGTGTTCGTCCGGGAGTTTGTAAAACCCGTGGCGCACTTTTTCAATATAACCTTTTTCGTATAGTGTTGCCACGTCGTATGTTGTAAAATTTTGTGCAACAAACATACTCGTCTTTGCAACACCGCCTGCACTAACTATTATGTTTTTAGCTACTTCATATTCATTCATCGTCTCACCTATTTTTGACATGCAAATTTCAATTTTTGCGTGCTAAAAATATTATATCCGATAACGAGAATAATAGCAACAATAAAAAAGTTCGACTGTAATTTTGACTGTAACGGGGATGATATTTAATGAAATACTATGGAACGTATATCATGAAAAAAGCCTATTTAATCATGTTTTATACTACTGTATTAGCGGTCTTTTGCGAATGGGGTTCAAGAGGTCGTAGGTTCAATTCCTGTCACCCAGACCACCGGCTTGAAGCCGGACACAATTTCGTCCTATACAGTGTGTAGGGCGATTTTTTATGTCAACAGAGCCGTTTGTTGAGTGTGCGAGTTTTGTGCGTAGCGGCTT
>CAYJNC010000406.1:0-1861 GCA_964371185.1 uncultured Christensenellaceae bacterium | reverse complement strand
GACAGTTTGTTTGCATTTGAAATTTCGCATAAAGAGCATTATGACACGGAATTTAACATCATAAAGGATTTAGCAGAGTCGGTTTCATATTTCAGACCGTACATTAAAGAATAGAGAGGTGTTTTTATGAAAGCATGTGTACTTCATGCGGTGGGGGATTTGCGCTATGAAGAAGTAGCTAAGCCTACGCCGAAACGAGGAGAGGTATTATTAAAGATAAGGGCGAGCGGCATTTGCGGCTCGGATTTGGGCAGGGTGTTTCAGAAAGGCACCTATAAATTTCCGACAATACCCGGACACGAGTTTTCGGGAGAGATAATTGAAGTCGGCGAAGGATCAGACGCAAGTTTAATAGGCAGAAAGGCGGCAGTTTTTCCGCTTGTGCCCTGTAAAAAATGTGATATGTGCGAAGTTGGGCAATACGCTTCTTGCAGAGACTACGACTATTTCGGTTCGCGGTGCGACGGTGCGTTTGCGCAATATATATGCGTTCCGGTATGGAACCTTATTTTAGCGGAAGATTCGCTTTCTTATGAACAGGCGGCAATGGCAGAGCCGGCGGCGGTTTCGCTTCATGCACTTAATTGTGCGGGAATCGAGTTGGGCGACAGCGTTGCAATTTTCGGTGCGGGGCCTATTGGGCTTATGCTTGCGACATTTGCAAAAATCCAAGGAGCACTTAAAATTATTCTGCTTGACATAGACAAAACAAAGATTGAATTTGCCAAAAAACTCGGGTATGAATTTGTTATAGATACATCCGATAAAAATTATGTAGAAAAAGTATTCGAGATAACCGATAACAAAGGGGTAGACGTTTCAATAGAAGGTGCAGGTGTTTCTGCCACGTTTGCGGGAAGTTTGCGAGTTGCAAAACCGCTCGGCAAGGTTGTTCTGATGGGGAATCCGATGGGTGAGATGAATTTATCCCAAAACGAATATTGGGAAATATTGCGAAAACAGCTAACGGTTGTCGGCACATGGAATTCCAGCTACACAAAACAAAAAAATGAATGGCAGACGGTGATAAAAGCGATGGCAGAAGGGGTTTTAGATGTCGAACCTTTCATCACACACAGGTTTGATTTCAAAGATTGTAACAAGGCTTTTGAAATGTTTCGAGACAAGACGGAGTTTTTTAACAAGATTATGTTCATAAACGATTAGAAAAAGGAGAATATAGCAATGAAAGCAATGGTTGTAGAAGGGTTAGACAAATTAGCTGTAAGAGAAGTGGAAAAACCTCAGATAGACGAAAATGGCGTTATGCTTAAGGTGAAGGCCTGTGCGGTGTGCGGTTCGGATATTCGCATATTACATTCGGGAAACAATAGGGTTAATTACCCGGCGATAATCGGCCACGAAATTTCGGGAGAGGTCGTTGAGGTTGGCAAGAATGTTACGAAATTTAAGGTTGGTGACCGAGTCGCCGTCGGTGCCGATGTTCCTTGCGGTGAATGCGCGTTTTGCGAAGCGGGAATAGGCAACAACTGCCAAATAAACTATGCGATGGGCTACCAGTTTCAGGGTGGTTTTGCAGAATATTTGCCGCTTAATAGCACCGTAGTAAATTTTGGACCGGTGCATAAAATTCCGGATGGCATGAGTTTTGAAGAAGCGGCACTTGCAGAACCTCTTGCATGTACGCTTAATGCGCTTGAACTTACCCCTGTAAAATTGGGTGACGTGTGCGTGGTTTTAGGCGCAGGCCCGATTGGTTGTATGCTTATCGAAGTTATGAAAAAAATGGGTGCATCAAAAACAATACTTGTACAAAGAAGTCGCCCGAGGCTCGAAATGGCAATGGAGACGGTTAATGCCGATGTTTTTGTTTGTTCTAATGAAGAAGATGCGGTTGCAC
>CAYJNC010000405.1:0-1867 GCA_964371185.1 uncultured Christensenellaceae bacterium | reverse complement strand
ACACATGGTCCCTGTTGAGTTGCATTATATTTCCTTTTCTATACAAATATATGTGGCTGTCACCAACAGAAACCGCATTTAGCACATTGTTTTTAATAAGGGTTGCCACAATTGTAGAACCACTTTCCTCTTCCCCTCGCAACAACTCGTTTACATTTGCATTAGCATAATATAACATTTGCAAAAGTTTTTGACGTTCAGTCATATCTATATTAGTATTGCTTAACATTTCTATCATGCTACTAACAACCAATGCGCTGACCCTTCCACCATTAGCAAGCCCCCCCATGCCATCGGCCACCACAGCCAAAACACCGTTTTGCGCAACATAGTCTTTGTCCATAATGTTTGAAACACCGAACGAATCTTGCTGATCTTCCCTCTGGCCTATATGATGCGTATTACCCACCAAAACCTCGGTTAAATCTAAACTTGGTTGTGTTTTTGTCTTGATTATACCAAACTTCTTTTTTCTCATAACTTAGTCCACACTATTCTAAGTTCCATAGAGCCTACGAGTATGATATCATCGTTGCTTAATTTTTCTATGCCCCTAACAGGCACGCCGTTTAAATATGTGCCATTGGTCGAAGCCAAATCTTCAATAAACCATTCGCCGTCGTTTATAAATACTCTGCAATGACGAGAAGACAGCAATTCATCCGATGCAAACCTAAATTCGGCCTGCGTGCCGCGCCCGATAACAAGCTCGTTTATCACATCGAAACTGTATGATTCACTTTCAACCTTTCCTACTTTTGTGAAAGTAAATTGATAGGCTGTCACTTTCTTGATTATCGGTGCTTGAGTCTTGCTTTCATTTGGTATTATTGTTTTTTCAGTAGGCACTTCAAGCGGAGCATTTATTGGTTCTTCTATTTCTTTGTTTTTCGCCCTTTTCTTGCAAACTAAAACAATTATTATAACTATTGCCGCCGCTATCGCCGCCAAAACTATCCACATGAGTATAACATTACCACCAAACAACCCCAACAAAAATGCCATGACCGGGTTTTGTACTTCTTCCACCGGTTGCTCTGTCGGCTGCGGTTGTTCTTCTTCAACTACTTGCGGAGTCGCTTGCGGTTTTGGAGTAGCTACCACGCCTGCCATAATGTCAGATGTCTTTATCATAACATTGTCGGTCACGAGCTCCTCACCTTCAATTAAAAGAGCAATGTCTAAGAGGGTTTCGTCTGCTTGTGTGGAAAAACCCGAAATATCACACGAGATAATTACAGGACTTGCAGAAATCAGCATATCTGATATATCTTGCGGTGTTGTGTCTTGTATACCGCTTAATATGTCTGCACCTCCGGCAGAAATTCGTGCAAAACTCCCCAATATTTTAGAGTTTTCTATCTCCTGCTCTGTTGCATCTGAGTCAAGCATCGCAACCGTATTGACACGAATGTCAGACTCTTTAACCTTGTCTTCTGCTTCTTCTCTCGTATATCCTACGGCAGAATAGTCTTCACCATCGGAAATTATTGTCAAACTTCTACTTGGAAAAACACCGACATCTGTGTTTAAAATGTCTATTGCGTCTATTATCCCGGCATATAAATTTGTTTCCATGTCTTCGGTATGAAGAGAACTTATTTGTTCTTCCATTTCGCTTTGTTCGCTAACAAATTCCGTTTTGTATAACTCGTCTCCTATGCCCATTACAGCGACATTATCTAAAGATCCTATTTTTGTGATATAGTCTTGTAAAATAGCCTTAATATCGTCCATTTTAGTTTCGCTTATAGACCCCGAAACATCAACCAAAAACAGATGCGTGGTTGGCTTTTGCATTTCTTCAATCGTCGATACAGAATTTATTGGTATTTCGCTACCACCAAGCATTATGCTAAATTCTTCT
>CAYJNC010000404.1:0-1874 GCA_964371185.1 uncultured Christensenellaceae bacterium | reverse complement strand
CAATTCTTCTAATGCGGTATGTTTTGCGTTCATGTCTTTATTTTCTTGGTCATAATAACCAACCTCAACATTTTTACCCCAATTTATTTCACCACTTGTAAAATCGTTGCCATTAACGGCCTTTAAAAATGTTGATTTTCCAGTGCCGTTAGCACCAATTATTGCAACGCTGTCACCCCTCTTGATCTCGGTACAAATATCTTCTACAAGAAGCTTATTATCATCACCCACACACAATGTTACATCTCTTACCTCTAAAACATCTTGTACAGAACGTTTTCTTGATGAAAAATTAAAAGACGGTGAAGGCGTATGTGTCTTCGGCTTTTTTAAAGGTTCCATTTGATCTATTTGCTTTAATCTGCTCTTCGCCATGTTAGACGTCGACGCTCGTGCTATGTTGCGCTTTGCAAACTCTGCCATGCTTTCTCTTTTGTTGACTTGTTTTTCATATTCTTTCAACAGAAAAGAAGTTCTCTCTTGCTTTTGTATCTTAAATGCCGAATAATTTCCTTTATATTCAGTTAATTCCCCATCTTCTATTTCCCACGTTTTACTCGTAACCTTATCAAGAAAATATCTGTCATGAGAAACAACTAAAACCGCACCTTTGTATTCTGTTAGATAACCTTCTATCCACTGTAAGGTTTGCATATCAAGATGGTTGGTCGGTTCGTCTAATATAAGTAGTTTAGGCTGTTGTAACAATAATTTACTAAGTGCCAACCGAGTCTTCTCTCCACCGCTCATAGTGTCTATTATCGTGTCTTTAGAATGGTTTGAAAACCCCATACCGTTGAGAATTTTGTTTATATTCACATCAATATTATACCCGTCTTTTGCAACAAATTCAGACATTGCCATGTCATAAGCACGTGCAAGGCCCATATCTTGAGGGTTCTTTTCAAGTTCAGATGTTAACCTTTCCATTTCTTTTTGTGCATTAATTGCACCGGCAAACACACCGCGCATTTCTTCGTGCACTGTATTGCCGCTTGTAAGGCCGCTATTTTGCTTTAAATAGCCAATCGAAAGGTTTGTCATATACGAAATATTTCCGGAATCCGGGAGTATCTCTTTGTTTAACACTCTTAAAAAAGTTGTTTTCACCGCTCCATTTGAGCCTATAATTCCAATACGATCATTTTCATTAACGGTAACACTAATATTTTCAAAAATAATATCTGCACCGAAACTCTTTGTTATTTTGTCTATCGTTACGTACATTTTAATTTCCTTTATCTATTCTTTAGAATAATTATAACATGAGCACAATAAAAATGATATTGTATATAAAAAAGAATGATGCCTTTTTGCAGACATCATTCCTTTATTGTTTTAAACTTAAGATATAATCTATTCGCTATTTTATTATTCTTTGTAAATTATTAAACAACACCGTGTGCTAACATAGCATCAACAACTTTTTCAAAACCTGCAATGTTTGCACCTGCAACAAAGTTGTCTTTTACGCCATATTTTTCTGCAGCACCGGCAGCTTTACGGTATATGTTTACCATAATGTCTTTAAGTTTTGCATCTACTTCTTCAAATGTCCAAGACATACGCAAGCTGTTTTGAGACATCTCGAGTGCAGATGTTGCAACACCGCCGGCATTAGCAGCCTTGCCCGGTGCGAAAAGTACGCCATTTTTCAAGAAGATTTCTGTACCTTCGATTGTAGTAGGCATGTTTGCACCTTCACCAACAGCATAGCAACCGTTTTTAACCAAAGCGGCGGCACCTTTTTCGTCTAACTCGTTTTGAGTTGCGCAAGGAAGAGCTACATCGCAAGCAACATTCCATACGTTTGCACAACCTTCAACAAATTCTGCAGATTCAACTGCATCTGCATATTCTTTGATACGTCCACG
>CAYJNC010000403.1:0-1874 GCA_964371185.1 uncultured Christensenellaceae bacterium | reverse complement strand
ACAAACACTCTTATAATTTTGCTTGCCGGAACTGTTATTCTTACACTGCTTGTTAATGCGGCAACCGGCTACTTAATCTTCGTGCTTATCGGTTGCATCGGTTTCTTCTACGGCGGTTTGTTAAGCAACTTCCCTTCGTTAACGGCCGATATTTACGGACCTAAAAACCTTGCCACCAACTACGGTTTTGTATTGCTTGGCTTCGGCGTCGGTGCGGTTGTGTCTTCCTACATCGCGGGTTACTTCAAAAACATTGCAGAACAAGACATCAGCCTGATGTTCCCGGCATTTGTTATCGCCGCCGCTTGTGCAGCGATTGCCGTAGTATTCATCATAATAATAAAGAAAACAAAACCAAAAGCACCTCAGGCTCTTGCACAATCAAAATAGTATTAACCAACAGCCTCCCTTTTTAGGGGGGCTTTTTTTGTATAACAATAATATACCAAGTTTTCTACATATATATATCATACTCAAGTTTAAAAAGCATCTGTGCGCAAAAAAAACTAACGATAACTTTTTTATACCGGTAAAGGGCACGCAAATATCATTTATTATATTTCAACACAACATAATACAAATCATAACACAAACAAAAAGCGGCACCTTATATTCGATGCCACTTTATTATTATTAAACTTATTTAAATCAACTATTTGTTATTATTAATATTGCTGTCTTCCGGCTTTATTATTTTATGCAAGTGGATACTACCGTTTGTGAATGGCGCATGGCCGACAAACCTTTTGCCTATCCGCTTTTTTCGTTTAGCCTTATTTATTATTCTAAGTACAAAAATTGCGCCTACAATCGCAATCGGTATAATTATCCATACTATAATAACGTTACTTTGCTCTTCTACTTCAATCGGCAAGTCATACTCCTCGCGAACTAAATCTTCTTCGCCTGCTGCAAATATTTTGTTCGTTGCTAAAACAGGAGCATTTGCCAAAACTTGACCGTTAAGACTATATGAAATTTCGCCCATCACTTCGCCAAAATCTATCGGCGGTGTCATATTATCGGAATAAACTACTTCTGTTTCTATCAGTATGCTTCCGTTTTCTAGGCCTTCCGCAGTTTCTTTGTCTACCGTCAGAGTGTCTTTTAGCAAATTAATATCTCCGCTACTCAACGTAACCCTTCCTAAACTCGGGTCGTTTGCGGCAAAACTTCTTAATTGCTCTTGAGATTCATACGGTTCAATATATGAAGCCAAATCTATTTGGACAAATCGTCCAAAGCCATATTCGAATAAATCTATAGTGGCCTGCCACCTTTGCATAGAAATATCTTTATTTTCTTCTATACTCGTGTCTCCGAAAACCGCAACAATCAGGTTCATACCATCTTTGCTCGCACTCGAAACCAAACAGCCATAGTTTGAGTATCCGTCAACATTAGCCACCAAACCTGTTTTCATGCCTGTTGCCGGCTCATAATAAAATTGTGTGTATTTTTGCAATTCTTCTTTCGGCGGAACGCCTAATAAATAGTTACTGTTGTATACAATTTGCTCGGGGGTGATGTTTAAATCAAGCTCTGTCGATTCCACAAGATAGCTTGTTGTCGCCATTATTTCCATTAACAATTCATTTTCATAAGCAGCCTCTGCCAACTTTGCCATGTCTTCAGCCGTAGAATAATGAACTTGATTAGGCATACACAACCCATGTGGATTAGCAAAAACCGTGTTTACCATGCCCAATTCTTGTGCTTTTTGGTTCATAAGATTAATGAAGCTCGCTTCGCTTCCTGCAAGGTGAACGGCAAGTGCCGCCGCCGCATCGTTGCCCGATGCAAGCATCAAGCCGTATAGAGCATCTTTTATGCTAACCGTTTGATGTTCTTTTAAGCCCATCAGACTCGACGCG
>CAYJNC010000402.1:0-1875 GCA_964371185.1 uncultured Christensenellaceae bacterium | reverse complement strand
CTTGTGACTCGCATTCGGAGTTTTCTTCGGTCTCCACAATTTTTGCAACACACACAACGCTTGTTTCGTCGTCTACCCTCATCAGGCGAACGCCTTGAGTAGAACGGCCGATAACCGAAATTTCGTTTACGCACATTCTGATAATGACGCCGGCGTCATTTATTAGCATGATTTCGTCGTCGTCAACAACCATTTTAATGCCGCACAGCTTGCCGGTTTTTTCTGTAATGTTCATAGATTTAAGGCCTATGCCACCCCGAGTCTGCAACCGATATTCGCTAAGTTCGGTACGTTTACCATAACCGTTTTCGGTAATCGCCAACACCTGCATACCATCGGCGGCAATACAAGCCGAGACAACGCTGTCACCCTCACGCAGTTTAATCGCACGGACACCCGTTGCGACACGGCCGACCGAACGAACGTCTTGCTCGTTGAACATGATAGACATTCCGTCGCGTGTGCCTATCATTATGTTTTCGTCGCCGTTTGTTTCCATAACAGCAATTAACTCGTCGTCTTCACGCAAGTTAACCGCCCTCAAACCGTTTTGGCGGATATTCTGATATTCGCTAAGCGGTGTTTTTTTGATTATGCCGCCTTTTGTAACGATAACCAAGTTTAAATTTTCTTCGGTGTCTGTGATGGGGAAAACCGCCGAAATTTTTTCTTGTGCCTCTAAATTCAGCATATTAACAATTGCCGTGCCTTTTGCCGTCCTTCCGGCCTCGGCAATCTGATAACATTTTTTCAGATAAACCTTTCCTTTGTTTGTGAAGAAAAGTAATCTGCTGTGTGTCGACGTGACAAACACTTGTTCCACAAAATCTTCTTCCCTTGTGGAAAGCGCCGTGACTCCCTTGCCGCCTCTTTTTTGTGAACGATAGGTTTCTAATCCAATACGCTTGATATAGCCGTAATGAGTTAGCGTCACAACCATGTCCTCTCGTGCAATAAGCTCGTCCATGTCTATTTCGTCTTCGTCGAAAGTTATTTCCGTACGACGATCGTTGGCGAACTTATTTTTAATTTCGGTTAAATCTGTTTTTATAATATCAAGAACCATCTGCGGTGTCGAAAGAATTGCATTAAAATGCTCTATTCTTGCCAATACTTCGGCATATTCCGCCGCAATTTTGTCTCTTTCGAGGCCGGTAAGCCTTTGCAATCTCATGTCTAAAATTGCCTGTGCCTGCACTTCGCTTAAAGCAAACCGCTCTATTAAATTTCGCCTTGCCGTTTGTGCGTCCGGCGATTTTCTTATAAGTTCTACTATTTCGTCTATGTTGTCGAGTGCAATAATAAGCCCTTCTAAAATATGCGCTCGTTTTTGCGCCTTTTCCAAATCAAACTTTGTACGCCTGATTATTACGTCTTTCTGATGCTCAACATAGTATTCTATAACCTGTTTTAAATTTAAAACCCTCGGTTCGCCGTCTACCAACGCAAGCATGATAACACCGAAGGTGTCTTGCATTTGCGTGTGTTTGTATAGCAGATTAAGCACAACATTTGCGTTTGCACCTCTTTTTAATTCTATAACAACACGCATACCGGACTTGTCCGATTCGTCTCTTAAATCCGAAATGCCTTCTATTTTTTTGTCTTGCACCAATTCGGCTATTTTTTCCACCAATGAAGCCTTGTTCACCTGGTAGGGTAACTCTGTTACTATAATGCGTTCTCTGTCTGCCTTGTAGGTTTCTATTTCGGCCTTTGCACGCACACGTATTCTGCCTCTTCCTGTTTTATATGCAGAATGAATGCCCGAAATACCCATTATGATGCCACCCGTCGGAAAATCCGGACCGGGTAGAATATCTATCATTTCTTCTATTGATATTTCCGGGTTGTCTATGTAGGCAATTGTTGCGT
>CAYJNC010000401.1:0-1877 GCA_964371185.1 uncultured Christensenellaceae bacterium | reverse complement strand
TGTCAATAGTTTGGGGTAGAGGAAAAAAAGGGCTCTATGTCAATAGTTGGGGTAGAGGAAAAAAAGAGTAAACAAAACGAGTGTTATCAAAGAAAAGATGGCGCTCGTTTTTGTTTGCCGATGTGGAGAATACGTCGCCTAAAGTTTTCAAAGTTCCTAAAGCCAAAAGTGCAGTAACTAACGACATGGAATTTGTCTGTAACAATAGTAGCCTTAGGAAATAATTGTTTAGCAACATAGTGAAAAGGTTAGATTTAACGTTTTTGGAGAATATTTTTGAATAAAATGTTTAAAGTCGTAAAAATTTGTATATATAATAATTATAATTTAATAAATTAAATACGTTTGAAAGAGGACATGTTATGAAAACGAACAGTGAAATTATTGAATTTGCAAAAAAATGCGACTCAAAAGAACAGCTCCGATCGTTTGCTTGTGATGAAGAAGTGAAGATAGATGAAAATCTGTTGGACTTGGCATTTATGTACCTCAAAGGTGAAACGGAAAAAATTTTTGAGCTTGAAAGTGTATAAGTAGGTTGTTTGTTGTAGCCGTGTGTATTTGAAACGATATTACGGTGAATTTGCCGACAACAAATGTACGAGAATATATAAAAAATATTAGCCCGTTTGAGTTGTGGTTTCGTATAAATATGTGTAATGAAAAAATAAGACGGTTGTTAACGAGGTGCAAGTGACACATGGTTAAAAACGTCTTGGGATGTTAGGCAATAGTACGATGAAGAAAATAAGGTTTTTTTGAGGGGTATACTGTGTGAGAGGTTAAAAAGGATACAGTGTTAGAAGAAGAAAAATAGGTACAATTGCTTGACGGAGAAAAATAAGGAGAATAATTATGAGTAATGATACGGCGAAAAATGAAAAATTGGCAAAAGGCATAGAGCTGATTGAATTAGCGGATAAGAATGGTATTGGGTTGTCGGACGAAGAAAAAGGTATTTTGTTGGGGCAGGGAGATGTGGTTTCGGATAGTTTGCTTGAAGAGGTTGACGGTGGGGTGTGTAGGTTTATGGTTCATGAAACGATGAAAGAACGTACAGGCTCTTACTGTAAGAGATGTGGACAAAGTGGAACTATCAGGCATATAGACGAGGGTGCGTCTTCGGTTAAGGCGATTTGCGATCCCTGCGGTCATGTTTGGTTTGAGTCGAGGGAGACAATACAAGCTATGTGCGATTCGGCGAAATTAGAAGACTAATACTTAGATTGCTTTGATGGGGTGGTCAAAACAGAGGAATATACTCTTAATAAGGCAACATAAAAATAATGTAGATTAATGGAACGAGAAAAAGTTCCTGAGAAGTTAAAAATGTAAGCAGGAGGAAGAACTATTTTTTTTAACAAGTAGTAAAAAGAAGTTGTGCAAAATCTTGCTATTGTAGTATAATGTATATGTTCTGGAGGATATTGTGGAAAATAAATTAAAATTATTGCTGGATTATAACCTTTTTGCTCCTAATGATAGGATTGCAAAGATGGTACAAGAAACAGAGGCTAAATATATAAATATGCTGAGTGATGATGACCTTGTAAATATTAATGCCGCCGGCGATATTCATAGCAAAAATATGAATAAAAACACTGAGGAATAGATTATGCAGAATTCTGCGTTGAATAACGAACAGTTATATATTGAATATAGCGGCAAGGTTAAAGCCTATGTGAGGGGAAAGATTTCTAACATGTGGGAAGCCGAGGATTTGGTTTCCGAGATATTCGTCAAGATATATTCTAAGATAGAATCTTTTGATTGCAGTAAGGCTTCTTTGTCTACCTGGATATACACAATTACAAGAAATACAGTGATAGATTATTTTCGTGCGAGAAAAATTGTGTGTGAATTGCCGGAAAATTTTG
>CAYJNC010000400.1:0-1890 GCA_964371185.1 uncultured Christensenellaceae bacterium | reverse complement strand
TCTGCAATGGATGCCGCTAAAATTATGTGGGTTATGTTTGAACATCCGGATGCCGATTTCCATGACATGGCAATGAGGTTTATGGACATAAGAAAAAGAGTATACGCCTTCCCCAAAATGGGCGAAAAAGCATACTTCATAGCAGTACCGACAACTTCGGGAACAGGTTCTGAGGTTACTCCGTTTGCTGTAATCACAGACGAAAAAACAGGCGTAAAATATCCGCTTGCCGACTACGAACTCATGCCCGACATGGCAATTGTTGACGTAGACAACATGATGGATCAGCCAAAAGGCTTAACAAGCGCTTCGGGTATCGATGCACTTACACATGCACTTGAGGCTTATGCTTCTATGCTTGCTTCCGACTACACAGACGGACTTGCACTAAAGGCTATTAAAGGCGTGTTTAATTTCTTGCCGAGGGCATATGAAAACGGAGCTGCCGACCCGATAGCTCGTGAAAGAATGGCCGATGCTTCGTGTATTGCCGGCATGGCTTTTGCAAATGCCTTCTTAGGAATTTGCCACTCTATGGCACATAAATTAGGTGCGTTTTATCATCTGCCGCACGGTGTTGCAAATGCTTTGATGATAACCCATGTTATGAGGTTTAACGCTTCTGAAGCACCTGTGAAAATGGGTACGTTCTCTCAGTATCCTTATCCGAATTGTTTGGCTCGCTATGCCGAAATTGCTAATTTCTGCGGTATCTGCGGAAAAGACGACAGTGATACATTCGAAAAACTTGTTGCGAGCATAGAAGAGTTAAAGGCCAAAGTCGGCATTAATAAAAATATTAAAGACTATGGTGTTGACGAAAAAGAATTCTTAGAAAGATTGGACGACATGGTAGAACAAGCGTTCGACGATCAATGCACGGGTGCAAATCCGAGATATCCGCTTATGAGTGAGATGAAAGAGATGTATTTAGCTGCATACTACGGAAAATAAATAAGGGAAGGGTATAACAATGGCGAAAAAAGAATTGATAGCAGAATATGCACATAAAACCATATATCGTGATGGAGAAAAAGTATTAAAAGAGTTTGATGAGACATACGAAAAGGCAAGTGTTTTTAATGAAGCACTCAACCAAGTACGTATAGAAGAAACAGACCTAAACATTCCGCACATACTCGACGTTTCGCAAAATGACGGTAAGTGGACAATTGTAATGGAGCATATTGAAGGGGAAACTTTGGCCGAACGTATGGAAAAAGAACCCGAAAAGATGGACGAGCATATTAATACACTTGTTTCTTTGCAAGTAGATTTGCACAACCATGAGGCACCACCGCTTTTAAACAGGTTGCGTGAGAAAATGAAACGTAAATTAAGGAGTGTGGAGCTTGATTTAGATCCGTCTGTACGTTATGAATTGCAAACAAGATTAGACTCTATGCCAAGACACACGAAATTAATTCACGGTGACTTTGAACCGAGAAATATAATCTTTGGCAAGGACGGTAAGTGCTATTTAATAGACTGGTCTCATGCGGCTCGTGGTAACGCAAGTGCAGATGCCGCTAAAACTTACATGGTTTTGGTGTTAAAGTATGGGAAAGAAATTGCAGATAAATATTTGCAACAATTCTCGATAGAGTCAGACATTCCAAAGCAGCTGATTCAACAATGGATGCCTATTATGGCAGCATCGCATCTATTACGCACAAACGAACGTAACAAAGAATTTTTGATGACTTGGTTAGATGTAGTAGATTACGAATAAGGTAACGTAAAAAAAGGCTATACAATGAGTATAGCCTTTTTTTGTGTTGCGAATATTCCGCCATAGTAGCGGGGTTCAAAAGAGCTTAGGCGGTGAAAAAAACTTTTAATGTATTAAAATAAAAGCGTGACATGCCGGTTACGCAAGAAAACATATTA
>CAYJNC010000399.1:0-1892 GCA_964371185.1 uncultured Christensenellaceae bacterium | reverse complement strand
GAATACTCTTGTTTTGTTATTCTAAGAAAATTAGTATTGTCCTCAACTATATTTTGAGCTTCAGCTACCGTAACTGTTTTATTTTCATCTTCCCATAAAGTATCATCACCAATCAATTGATTTAACTTGTCAAAAGCAACTTTTTCATCTCCTTCTTGTTTACTAAAAAATAGCCTAAGCGAAGATCCTCCGATTACGCAATCTTCATCAATATCATAAACACCCTCATTTCCATTTTCTTCGGTATCGGTAGATATAAACATTTTAGATTTTGGCTTTTGAACATTGCTTGCCTCGAAGGTGACGAACGTATCTTCTTCAACGCCCCCCTCAAAAACATTGTTCTCAAATATATCAGTAAGTGAAACCCCATCATACTTAATCTCTAACTTTTCTTGCTCTCCATAACGTTCACCTGGTTTTTTAATAGCAGAGCTATCCGCACAATCTAAAATCTTTACCCCGGTAGCCTTTGCTATAACTTTACACAGATTTCTATTATAAGTTTGAACCAACAACACCACAATATTTTCATAATTATACTCGCTTTTATTTATTGTTCCAATAGAATTCAAATATATATAATTTTTCCCGTCATCTGCCTTGTATAGATTAATTACCTCGTGTCCGATGTTTTCACTTTGAGCTAAATAACCGCCCGAATACATTCTATTGATAATAATTAGTGTATCATTTTCCATTTTAATATTCTCCCTTTTATTAATATAATTATTTATACCTCATATTATTCAGCTTTAAACGGTATAATTTACTTATTTTTGCTACACAAGGTTTCGAGCACTAAAGATTATTTCTCCATTATTGCCTATTACGAGTCTGGGTCAAGCGTCACGCTTGTTCTTTTCGCACCTGCATCAAAAACTTTCCAAGCATATTTTTGCCTTCTCCTTTGTATGTACCCCAAAATGTATCTCTGTAATCATTAGAATTTTCTAAATAAGCGTCTCCGGTCGACAATAATAATTCTCTGAATTCATCTTTTTTAAACTTCTTACGAAGAAAATTTAGCATTATTTGCCCTTTTACAGCTTCCCAATCACTACGAAGGGCAACACTTCTTCCCATTCTCTTAGCATCCTTTTCGGTTGGTGCTAAAAGTATCCTCTTGCGTTCCCTGATATCAAATGTTTTAGCTGCTTGAAATGCTTTTTCTACACTACCGAACACCATCCAATCATACTCAATAGAGCACGGATAGAAATTTGACAACATTTTATACTTACCTGTAAATGATTTTATTTTTTCCATAAATTTTCCCTCCTTATTTTCATCACTCAATATACTATCATTATATCGTTTTTAACGAGACAAAAACGGTACATTGCACCTTGTATAATACACTCAACAATATTTTTTAAGGAGACAATATGAGTACATATGTGATGAGCGACATTCATGGAGAATATGATAAGTATATTCAAATGAAAGAAAAAATAAATTTTTGCAAGTCTGACTCTCTATACATTCTCGGTGACGTTATCGACCGTGGAAACAAAGGTATAAGCATAATTTTAGACATCATGCAAATGCAAAACAGCGGATATGATGTTCACTTACTAACCGGAAATCACGAATATTTGGCATCTGTGGTGTTGTTTTTCTTAGCGCCACCCATAGACATACAAAAAGACCTTGATGAAAACACAATCACGCTTCTTGATATGTGGATTGCAAATGACGGCAAACCCACGCTGAAAGAATTTGCTCAACTTAGCGGACAGCAACAGTTAGAAGTACTAAACTTCATGAAAACTCTTCCGTTATATAATAACATTATGGTCAAAGGACATGAATTTATTTTAGTTCATAGCGGATTCAAAAATTTTTCTGCCGATAAAGCATTAGATAAATATTCCCCTGCCGATTTAATA
>CAYJNC010000398.1:0-1893 GCA_964371185.1 uncultured Christensenellaceae bacterium | reverse complement strand
GATAGGCAGATAGGCATATGGAGCAACAAAACAACGGCGAAAAAAAGAAAATACCCTCCGATAAATCTTTAGTGAGCAGTTTTAACCACGCAATTAATGGTTTTTTGCATTCCTTTAAGATGGAACGCAACATGAAATATCATGTTATAGCGGCGGTAGCAACAATACTTGCGGGTGTCATTACGCATGTATCTCGTTTCGAGATGATAGCGCTTGTTTTGGTTATTGCATTTGTTTTTTTTGCCGAGCTTGTCAACACTGCTATCGAAGCGGTGGTGGATTTGGTTGTGAAAAACGAATATAACGAGCTTGCAAAAACGGCAAAAGACGTTTCTGCGGGAGCGGTTTTCATAGCGGCGATGAGCGCACTTGTGGTTGGATACTTGGTATTTTTCAGAAAACTATACGATACCGCAACACTTTCACTGAATTATTTAATGGATGCTCCGGCATACCTGACTTTTGCGGCATTGTTACTTGTGTTTTTTGCCGTCATAATAGTAAAGTCACGGTTTATCAAGAAACGGGGTACCTATGTGCAGGGGGGGATGCCGAGTGGCCATACGGCTTTTGCGTTCGCACTTTTTACCGCAATAGCCTTCGTTTCGGGCAATCCGGTGGCAACAACTTTTGCGGCGGTTATGGCACTTATCGTTGCGGAGAGCAGAATGGAAACAAAGGTGCATACATTTGCAGAGGTTGCAATAGGCGCACTTTTAGGTGTTGTTATAACAGTAATGGTGTTTGAGCTTACTCAATTTGTGGCGCAAGCACCTGCACCGAACGCATAAATTAAGGAGAGAGAATATGTTTAAATCAGGTTTTGTAGCGCTGATGGGCAGCCCGAATGTTGGGAAGTCTACGTTGCTTAACGTACTTGTAGGGCAAAAAATTGCCATAGTTACAAAAAAACCACAGACCACAAGAAACAGAATAACAGGTATTTTTACGGGAGAAGGATATCAACTGGTGTTTATAGACACACCGGGTATTCATAAACCTCAAAATAAGTTGGGCGAATTTATGGTTAAAACTGCCACAACGGCGGCAAAAGATGTAGACGTCGTGTTGTTTTTGGTAGACGTTAAGACGGGCGCAAGGGAAAGAGACATGGAAATATTACAGTCGTTACCAAAAGACGTGCCCATGATTATAGCAATAAACAAGATAGATGCCGTAGACGAGGCACGAATTGCGGAGGTACGGGAATCATTAGTACAGTTTGATCGCCCCATAATGGAAATTTCGGCAAAAAATGCACTGGGAATTGAAGAAGTTTTGGAGAGGTTAAAAGAACATTTGCAAGAGGGGCCGATGTTTTATCCTAAAGACGCGGTTACGGACCAGTCATACCGTATGATAGCGGCAGAGATAATTCGTGAAAAAGCCTTGAAAAGTATTGGTAAGGAAATACCGCATGGCATGGGAGTAGGCATAGAAAAATTTCAAAAGACAGAAGGAAAAGAGCTGTATGAAATTGATGCAATTGTATACTGCGAGAAAAGTTCTCACAAGGGAATCATTATCGGTGCCGGAGGAAAGATGCTTAAAAAAATAGGGTCGCTTGCAAGGGTAGACATGGAGACCATGCTTGACTGCAAGGTGTTTTTGCAAGTTTGGGTTAAGGTAACCGAAGACTGGCGCAACAAAATGTCTGTGTTAAAGACGCTTGGCTATCATGGAGATTTATAGGGTTTAACATGGATAAGCAATTGTGTATTGTGCTTAGGACAATAGATTATAAGGATAACGATAAAATACTTACGTTATTTTCAAGAGAGCTCGGAAGGTTGAGCATACTTGCAAAAGGTGTTAAGAAACTAAAGAGCAAGTTAAGCTCGGCGACGCAATTGTTTTGTTGTGCGGAATTTGAATGGTACGAAAGAAACGGTA
>CAYJNC010000397.1:0-1897 GCA_964371185.1 uncultured Christensenellaceae bacterium | reverse complement strand
GGTGGAGGGCTCGGTGTCGTGCTTGGTGTCGGACTTGGTGTCGGGCTTGGAGTCGGGCTTGGAGTCGGACTTGGTGTCGGACTTGGTGTCGGGCTTGCGAGCGAACTTTCGCTCACGCTGTCGTCGTTTAATATTCCGATGTGAACACGTTCGTCAATATTGTAGAACAAAACAAACTTTTCTTCGTTTTCTAATTTATAGATGCTTGAATTGGTTGAAAAAAACAAAAAAGGCATTTCTTCATACAGCTCGGAAACTATGTCTATTTCAGAGTAGACGAGTGTTTCAAAGTTTTTTATAGAAAACTCTGCAAACTCTGACAAAAATAGTTCGGCATTTTCTTTGCTGTCAAAAGAGTATGAATACTCGGCATAGTAAAAATTGTCTATTTCGTTGTCGGTCCGATACGAAACATTGGAAAAAGCGTTTGTAGAATTCTCTATTGCGCTTGTGAAACTTGAATGATACATAGAAATAGATGAGCCGAATTCTTCGATTACACCTTCATTGTATGCCGAATCCAAGAAAAAATCGTCTGCCAAATCCGTCGTGCTGATAACTTCGTTAATGATAAAATCATAAGGGTCGATTGTGTCTAAAAACTCTAATTGATATTTGTTAAATTTTGGCGGTTGTGTCGGCTCGGGTGTCGGTTCTGCCGTCTGCGTAGGTGAGGGAGTTTGAGTAGCACTAATATTGCTTGTGCCACTCTCAGAACAACCACAGATAAATAATATACATAATGTAGTAAATGCTATAACCGATAATACTTTCCTGCTCATTTTCCGCCTCTGATTAAGTCTACTATACTTATTCTACTACAATACCTCTAATTTATAAATACCCTTATGAAAAAACATTAAACATTTAGATATTAAGTACAACATATATTTAGTTTTCAAAGAAGTTGTTATAGTGCACTTGCTTTTTTTACTATGTTATAAAATTCTATAATATAATCGTCTTCGGTGAAATTGTCGAGTGTTTTAAGACGATCTAAAATCTCTTCGTAGTTTGCACTGCCGGCAAATTCCGAATCTCTGAGTAACATAGCAAATTCGGCGGCCGAAGTCATAAGTTTTAAATTATCGGACATGGTGTCTTTTGAATCTTCGTATGCAACGGGATGTGCCATTAAATTGCTGTTTTCTTCACCCGGACTTTTAAATCTGACAGAAACGGTTAACCATTCGTCGTTAGAGGGTTTTTCTTCGTTAGATTCGTTTTGTGCATATTTGTATTCTATTGAAGAATTATCCGAATAGGCCGGGATAATTTCGTACAGTGCACAAACGCTGTGGCCGGCGCCGACTTCGCCCGCATCTTTTGTGTCGTCGGCAAAATCCTTGTCGTCAAGCAACCTGTTTTCATAGCCTATTAGGCGGTAGCCTTCTACCATTTCGGGGTTGAACTCGACCTGTATTTTAACATCGTCGGCAACCGTGTTTAGAGTCGAACCCATCTCTTCCACCAAAACCTTTTGTGCTTCGAACTTGGTGTCTATGTAATAGTAGTTGCCGTTCCCGTTTTGCGATAAGGCTTCCATTTTGTTGTCCTTATAATTTCCGTCGCCAAAGCCGAGTGCGGATAAATATATGCCGGTTTCTCTTTTTTCTTCCACTAATCTTGTTAATTCTTCGTCGGTTGTTAACCCTACGTTTAAATCACCGTCGGTAGCAAGGATAATTCTGTTGTTACCTCCTTCAATATAATATTCCTGTGCAATTTCGTATGCCGTCAATAGGCCTTTTGAGCCATGAGTAGCACCGCCCGATTCTAAATTGTTTATTGCATCTGTGATTTCTTGTCTGTCGTTATAGCCGGCTCCCATTAATAAAACTCGGTCGTCGCCTGCGTATGTTACAATTGAAACCTGGTCATTTTCGCCCAAATTTTA
>CAYJNC010000396.1:0-1901 GCA_964371185.1 uncultured Christensenellaceae bacterium | reverse complement strand
CCCATCTACGAACATACAAAACAGCGTGTCTCCGCCGCCACGCAGCACGCCAACAATGCAGGCCAAATTTATAGATTGGAACAACATTACGCCTGCGTTCACCAACAGAGTTGTGCTTATCGCCGTCTTGGTTATTTCCGAAAAAGAGTCGTTTATGCTATATAGCCCAATGAAAGCCGGCCGCAACAATATCAAGCCCACCGCACTTACAACCGCAATAGTCAGCGTCATGATAATTAGTTTTGGGGCACTTTTTCTTGCCAATTCGTATTTTTTTGCCCCTATTTGTTTTCCGATTATTACAAGCGTTGCCGAAGCCGCACCATAAACCACAACCGTCATAATCTGCGAAATACTCGTAACAACGCTGACAGACGACAATGCGGTAACACCCATACGGCCCAAAATAGCAATATGTGCCGACGTTCCAAACGCCCACATCATCTCGTTTACCATAACCGGAGCCGAAAACCTAAAGAAATCTTTTGCTATCAGTTTGTCATTTTTGATTATATTTTTAATATGCAGTTTGACCCGTGTTTCGATTTTATTTGCATATATCATGACTATAATAAATTCTGTTATTCTCGCAAAAAGTGTGCCTACCGCCGCACCCGCAACGCCCATTTCGGGTGCTCCGAACGCACCGAATATGAACACATAGTTGAAGAAAACATTCACCACGAAAGAAATGCTGAATGTTACAACCGCAATGCGTACCCTTTCTACACTCCTTATGCAATTTATGTATGAACTCGTAAACGCAAAAAAGATGTATGAAAAAACAACTATTCGCAAATAACTTACTCCATATGGAATAACATGGGTTTCGTTTGTATAAATCTTCATAACTTGCTCGGGAAAAATTAGCACAAGTAGCATCGTGACAAGGCCAATTATCATCGACACCTTAATTGCAACACCAAAAACCTTTGAAATGGTTTCTTTGTCTTTTTTGCCCCAATATTGCGATATCAAAACACCCGCCCCCGAAGACAAGCCAAATATACACATCATAAACAAAAAGAACGGTTGGTTTGCCGCCGTTACCGCCGACAATTGTTCTTCGCCCAATGCACCCACCATTATTGTGTCGGCCAACCCAACGGCATAGGTGAGGAAATTTTGGAATGCAACAGGAAGCGCAATCCCAAAAAACATTTTTAACATTGGATTCTTTTTTCTCATTATTCCTTGCATTATATACTCTCCGCAATACGTTGCGTTTTAAAACACCGCGTATTAATACTTAACTTTCTTAACTAATTTTTTTATTAAAACCACAATTGGATTTAGACACAATTTCCACAACAATAGTTTCTTTTTTCCTTCTCTTGCAACTTCGTCATAAAATTTTTCTTTGTAATCTAACTGACGAGTCATGTAGGCGTTGCGCACCTCGCCTTTTTTTATGCTTGCATAAAAATCCAGCCACAGCAGCCGATTTTCTAACAGACCTTCTTTTTTAAGCTGTGTGAAGCTGTTATTCCCGTGCAGGCGATATAGGTAATTCGTTTTGTTTGTATACACAGGTTCGCAAAGCAGGCAAGCCTTCCAAAAAAATTCGTAGTCATGAACGTATTTATATGGGCAAAAACCGCCTATTTCTTCAAACAAACTTTTATAAAACAACATATTACCGGTTGAAACCGTCACATTTTCGGCAACGGCGCTAAGCGCCATAAAATCTTTTCCTTCAATTTTATTTTGAATGGCACAAAATGCGTCTGCCTGTTCGCTATGTAATATTTCTCCGTTTTCATCGATACATTTTATCGACGAGAACGCAAACTTTGATTTTCCCATGACATTAACAAGCACTTCAAAGCGGTTTTCTTCATACAAATCGTCGGCATTTAAAATAGAAATAAGCTCTCCCGAGCTTATTTTTATTCCTGCGT
>CAYJNC010000395.1:0-1912 GCA_964371185.1 uncultured Christensenellaceae bacterium | reverse complement strand
CGTTTCTTCGCTTCCAAGCAGTGCAATATTAAAATTCGGGTTTCCGTCTGTCTTAGGAGATTTCACAGTTTCGGGAATGTATGTTGTTGTGCCACCACCCGCCGGCACCGGCACTACTACCGTTCCTATCGGCACACCGGGGTTGCTCTTTAGCGTTACCGATAAATTATAATTACCCTCCGGCAAAGTTTTTAAGAAATCGGCATACAATGTTACTACTATACTACCCGGCACTGCCTTACCTATTTTTATCACGCTGTCGGCTGTCGGATACCCCGTAAGCTCTATCAGATTAGAATTAACATAGTTTAACTTTAATACAACACCGTTAAATATGATAGATTCTATGTCGGAAAAATCACCCTCAAACGTCGCAACATAATCTGTAAGTTCGTCTATGCTTTTCGCCGGCAATGTATTAACGGTCAGCGCATAACTTGCAGTTGCATTTGCATACTTGCTCGTTTCCTGTGCCGTTGCACGAATTGTAGCCGTGCCGGCCGCATTAATTGTTACCTCACCCGTTGTTGCATTTACCGTCGCAACCGCCGTATTTAAACTTTCATATGTAACGGTAGTGGCGGCACCGCTTAATGGGTTAGTAAAGGGTGCATCCGCAACCGTTTTTACTATTGCCATTTCGTTAAAACTTAAGTTTTGCACAATAAGTGCCGTCTTTTCCCACTGCGCATAAAGCGTTGTGTTTTGGGTGAATGCTTGTGTAGGTTCTATCTTAGTTCCGCCCGTTGCTAAAGTATACCACCCTTTGAATATATAATCTTCCCGAACCGGGTTTTGAGGGAAAACAACCACTCCCGTTTTATCGGCGGTTACCGAAACATCTGCAGTATTACCGGCTATGTTTCCGCCCTCTAAATCAAACGTCACATTATAATACGGTTTAACATCTATTGTAAGCGTGGTGTTGTACGCTTCTAACTCGCTTTGGCCGTCTGCATTTAAGTCTTGCTCGGGGATTTTTAAATTAACTTTTATCACACCCTCTTTTGTGGTGGTAAGCAAATTCGAATTTGCCGCATCTACCGTAAATTCCGCTGTTGAATTTGCATTGTCGACGGTATATTCCGGTGTTCCGTAATATGTTCCGCCAATTATAGTGGAAATATCTACCGAGTCTCCCACAAACACCTCGGGATAGTTAAATTCCGGGGTTTGCACACCTGTCGTAATTACAAATTCGTCGGTTATATTAGCGGTAGATGCCTTCACCGGGCCAAACGCTCCCGAGGTTGCTTTCACCGTATAATTTCCCACATACCTCGGTTTTATTTCCGAATATCCGGAACCGTCATCGTATGTATATACAATAGGTTGCCCGTTTGGTGTGGTGTCGGGAGGCGTAAAAGTAACCGTCGGTGTAGATTCCGGTTCACCGAACCTCCAGTCTGCCATAGAAACCGAAGCTAAGTTGTTATCCACATAACCGGAATAATTTGCCTTTATTTCAACATCATTTGCCTTCATTATAAATTCAGCCGGGGACATATCTAAAGGACTAACAATAACACCGCCCGATACTACTGTCCAATCGCTAAACGAATAAGAACCGCTTATTGTTGGGTTGTCCGCAATTACGTTCACCAAAAGTCCGTCTGCCACCCTTGTTGTTATTGTATGGTCGGGTATAGCACCTATTGCCACAATTCCCGATACAACCTTCACGCTGTATGTGGGGGGGAGAAGTTTAAACTCGGGGTAGGTAAATAATGCCCACTCTAATTGACTGTTTCGGTTGTTGTTTAGCGGTGTTAGAAGCGTATTCGTCTTCATTTGGGCATCGGTAAGCCTTTGTGCACCGCTATTGTTTTTGGCACTGCCCACTCCGTCACCTGCCAATGTTTCTAAATAATGGTTGTTTGTAATATTATTTACACCGTTTATTGCCCAGCCG
>CAYJNC010000394.1:0-1917 GCA_964371185.1 uncultured Christensenellaceae bacterium | reverse complement strand
TCGGGTATCCGATGATGATATTATGAAAGCGCTCATCCTCCACGCAAATCAAAATGGGGCTACTATATTTAATTGTACCATGTTTCTATAGTAATTGGCAATATTTTACATAATTTTGGAAAAAAGGCTATTTTAGTGTTTGCTATTTATTGCTCTCTTTTGTTGTGTGAAGTAATTGTTTATTTTTTCTTACTGATTTTATTAATTCAATCATCTTACCGAGCTCTTCGTAATTTCTAGGATTATTGTCCTTTTTTATTTTAAAATCAATTATTGGTTTCAATATATTATACTGCTCAATAAGATACTTTCCCCCCATTCTATCAACAGTATCAATGTCATATATCCCCTTATTTATTCCCACCGCAAAACGCTCAAGCTGAGCCATATATTCTTTTATTATATTCCAATCATGCTTTTCGTAGTTATTATAGTTTTCAATAATGCTATTTATTTGATTAAGATCCAAGTCATGAATTTCATCTTCATATTTACTAACACTGCGCTTAAAATTATTATATTCTTTTATTGTATCGATAGTCTTGATTCGTACATTATTTTTATATATCGATATCGCTGCAACTAAAACACTTATGGTAGTTGCAATAGAACCTACAAAAACCCAAAAAGTATCAGAGGTAAATAAATGCATCATTAGTGGAATGATCTCACGCATGTGCGGAATTGAATTTACTAACAAAATAAAATCTATTAACCAATTCATAATTAATACCTACCTTTGTCATTAATAAATACACAAACTGAGCAGATAAAATTTCCTTTTTTTGATTGTAGCAAATAACGACAAAATAGGCAATAAATCATTGAATTTATTGCCTATTTATGCTAAAGTGAAAATATGGTTGTACTTTTACAAACTGTACGCCATGTATTATATTTTAACACATCTAAGTTATTACATAAATGGAGGACATTATGTCGGATATACTCAAACAAACAGGCATTAACATCGGCGAAAAATCACAAATGATATGGAATAACGCCAACCATTTGGTGGGCTTATTCAAACCACACGAATACGGAAAAGTCATCCTACCAATGACGGTAATAAAGCGTTTTCACGACACATTGCTACCAACCAGGGATAAAGTTCTCGAAAAATATGAAGAAGTAAAGAATTTTGAAGTCAAAGATGTTTTTTTAGAAACAGCATCGGGATATCAGTTTTACAACACATCGAAATATACTTTTGAGTCACTATTAGCAGATAGTGAAAATATTTCAGAAAACTTTAGAGCATACTTAAATGGATTTTCAAGCAATGTACAGGATATTCTTGTAAATTTTGAGTTTGATACCATCGTAACTAAACTTGCAGACAACAATATCTTATTCTACATCATTCAAGAGTTTAATAAAAAGTCCAGTTATCTTGGTGCTGATGTTATTACCTCTGTGGATATGGGGTATATATTTGAAGACTTAATAAAAACCTTTTCAGAGAGTTATAACGAAGAGGCAGGAGCTCACTTTACTTCAAGAGATATTATCTATCTGATGACAGATTTACTTATCTGCAATGAGAAAAATGAACTTGCAGAGAATGGAGTCGTGAAAACTGTATACGACCAAACAATGGGTACTTCCCAGATGCTCGGCTGTATGGAAGAAAGGCTTCGTGCCTTGGATGAAGATGCAGAAATACGTTTATTTGGGCAGGAGTTTAATCCCGAAACTTACGCTATTGCTAAAGCGGATATGCTTATTCGTGGTGGCAATGCCGAAAATATGCGTTATGGGGATACCCTTTCGGATGATAAATTCACAGGGTATACTTTCGATTATTGTATAAGTAATCCACCGTTCGGTATTGACTGGAAACGAGAAGAAAAAGCTGTCAAAGAGGAACACAAACTCGGTGATAAAGGTAGATTTATGGCCGGTCTACCTAAAATT
>CAYJNC010000393.1:0-1921 GCA_964371185.1 uncultured Christensenellaceae bacterium | reverse complement strand
TGTGTTAAAATAACTAAAGCTTATTCGAACTATCCCTGCGCTCACTTCGTTTGACAGACCGAGCATAGAAGAAAGCCTACTCTTGCCTTTTTTAGACGAACAAGCTGAACCGGTAGAAATATATATACCTTTTGATTCTAACATATGTAGCAAAGTTTCGCCATTGATTCCTTCAAAAGAAATATTTACTATGTGATTACAAGACTTTTGTTCCTCGGTAGGGGATATGAGCATACTGCCGTCTATTTGCAGGCATTCGGTTAAAAAAACTTGCTTTAAATTTTTTAGGTGTTCCGTTGTTTTTTCTAAATGCTTATTAAAATAGTCTGCGGCATACGCAAAACTAATTATACCTAAAATATTTTCCGTGCCCGAACGCAAACCGTTTTCTTGTCCACCTCCGAGAAGGTAGGGTTTTAACGGGGATTTAGGCAGATAAAAAACCGCACCCACACCCTTATGTGCATGAACCTTGTGTGCGCTTACCGTGTAGTAATCTACGTTGTTATAATCAAAAGAATTGCTTACGCGTAAAAAGGCTTGAACTCCGTCTGCATGAAACAGCGTGTTTTTATTCTTGGTTTTTACTCGCGAAGAAATTTTGGCGATGTCATTTATAGCGCCTGTTTCGTTGTTTACGTGCATCACACTGACTAATGCTGTCTTATCATTTACTGCGTCTATAATTGATTGTGCTTCAATATAACCGTGTCTGTCGGGTGCTACATATGTTACCTTATAACCTTTTTCTTCAAGTTTTTTAAAACTTTCAAAAACACATGGGTGTTCCGCTCCCGCACAAACAAACTCTATGTCTTTTCTAATGCGAAAACCGTTTAATATTACGGTGTTTGCACCCTCTGTGCCACCGGAGGTTATGAAGCATTTATGCAGAGGCGAAGAAAAAGCGTTGATAAGTGTTTGCTTTGCCTGCTCTATTCTTTTTGAAACCTCAACGGAAGGTGAATACAGCGAAGATGGATTGTTCCATAATGTGTTTGTGTATTCTTCGTATACGGTATGTAGTTCTTTTAGCGGTTTTGTTGTTGCCGCATTGTCTAAATATATCATTCGTTTTATATCCTGCCCATAGTTTTAAACTACAGATATGTTGCTCCAATGAGAAATATCTGTTTGACCTAAAGAATTGTCGCCGATTGCAACTACCGTACCGTCGGAGCGTAGGCCGACAGTGTGCATTCCGTCTGCCGAAATCTCAACAATGTCTTGCCATGACGCTACATCGCATTGCCCATATTCGTTGTCACCGACAGCGACAACCGTTCCGTCTTCTTTAAGACCCACGGTATGAAAAATTCCTGCCGCTATTGAAACAATGTTTTCCCAGTCTGAAACGTCACACTTCCCGGAGGTGTTGTCTCCGGTTGCAACAACCGTTCCGTCGTTTTTAAGTGCAACAGTGTGCATACCGCCTGTCGAAACGGCTACAATGTTTTTAAAATCTTCTACCTCGCCTTGTTTAGAATCGTTGTTGCCGGCTGCAACAACCGTTCCGTTGTCTTTGAGGCCGACAGTTATAGAACCACCCGAAGAAACCGAAACAATGTTTTCCCATTCTTGAGTATTTGTCTGTCCGTATTCGTTGTCACCGACTACCACAACAGTGCCGTCTGCTTTAAGGCCGGCGGTATTTGCACCGTTTGCGCTTACGGCTATAATGTTTTGCCAAGAAGACACATCTGTCTGGTTCAAATCGTTAGAACCGGCCGCCATGACAGTACCGTCAGATTTCAGACCGATGCTATGATAATCGCCTGTTGCGACCGAAATTATGTCTTGCCATGATGTAACATCACATTGATTAAAATTATTATATCCGGCAGCGACTACCATAGAGTTATCCATAAGGCCTAAGGTGTGCCGCCAATCGGCAGATATATGTTGTGCGTTTGCCAATTTC
>CAYJNC010000392.1:0-1954 GCA_964371185.1 uncultured Christensenellaceae bacterium | reverse complement strand
GTAATTCACAATTTCTGATGTGATTGTAATTTGCCCACCAAATTTTTCTTTTTCGATAACAAGGGTTTTATATTTTGCCCTCGCCATATAAATAGCAGCCGACAGCCCTGCCGGTCCACCACCAATAATTATCATGTCAAACATATTTGCATTATTCATGTCATTTCACCGCCGTTTTTTATGTATACTTTTAAGTAAAAAAAGAAAGCCTACACCCTACCGCTAAGTAAGATGTAGGCAAGAAACAGTTTATAGTTGTCCCACTAAATCAAGACTTGGTTTTAGTGTTTTTGCACCCGGTTTCCATTTTGCCGGGCAAACTTCGTCGCCGTGTTCCGCAACAAACTGCAACGCCGGTACTCTTCTTAAAAGTTCGTCGGCATTTCTGCCAACATTGCCTGCTAAAACTTCATAGGCAACAATTTCACCCTTAGGATTAATTATAAATGTGCCTCTTTCGCTGATTCCCGCAGCTTCTATCATGACGTCAAAATCCCTTGCAAGCTGTGCCGTTGGATCTGCAAGCATTGGGTAGTTGATTTTTTTAATGGTGTCTGATGCGTCGTGCCACGCTTTATGAACAAAATGAGTGTCACAGGAAATCGAGTATATTTCACAATCTAACGCCTTAAATTCGTCATACTTGTTTGCCAAATCTTCAAGTTCGGTCGGGCACACAAAAGTAAAATCAGCAGGATAAAAGAAAAACACATTCCATTTTCCTAAAATATCTCCCTTTGAAACTTCTTTAAAAGCACCATCAACATAGGCTTGAGCAGTAAAATCTGCTATTTCTTTTCCGATCATAGACATAATACATTCTCCTTTAATCATATATATTTATTAAGTTAGCTTCAACTAACTAATATTATTATACACTAATCAATAATAGTTTTCAATAGCGATTACGCTATTTTTATGCTAAATAATAACATTTTTTAAATAAATCAAAAAAGTTCCTAAAAGTCTTATCTTTAATATAAACCAAAAAAACACCCGTCTAACATAAAAAAATAATATTTTTGCCATTCGAGTTATTTATTTTTTATTAAGATAAAATCTATCGTTGTTTTAAAAGTTCCAAAACATAAGTCGGAAGGTAAAAACTGCCGACATGCAATTTCGTGTTGTAATATTTTGTTTTTATACCAAATTTCTCCCATTTATTTGCATCAAGATCTTTAATCGGGTGCAAACCCTTTGACGCAAAGCCAAACAACCAATGACCGGAAGCGTAAGTGGGCATATGGAATTGATATACATAAGATTTTTCAAAGACCGAACTTATATTTTTATGTGCACGCACCGCTTGTTTTGCGTCCTCTGCGTAGTACGGACTTTCGTGCTGATTTATCAATATGCCGTTATCCGAAAGAAGTTTATGACAATCTTTGTAAAATTCAACGTTAAACAAACCCTCGCCCACGCCTATCGGGTCTGTCGAATCTACAATAATTAAATCATATATTTTTTTGCATTCCTTAACATAGTTTATTCCGTCTTGAATATAAACATTTACTCGTTCGTCTGCAAACCCACAGGCGGTAAACGGAAAATATTTTTTGCATATATCAACCACCGCACCGTCTATTTCAACCAAATCAATTTGTTCTATGTGCGCATATCTCGCAAATTCCCTCACACTACCGCCGTCTCCACCGCCAATAATAAGCACATTTTTAATCTGCGGATTGACTGCCATAGGAATATGAGATATCATCTCGTGGTAAATATGTTCGTCTTTTTGGGTAAGCATTAAAAAGCCGTCCAGCATGAAAAAACGTCCGAATTCATAAGAATCGTATACATCAATTTTTTGAAAATCACTCTGCATACTTAAAATATGCTCTTTTACTTTTATGCTGAATAACACGCTCGGCGTGTAGTATTCATTTACCCATTTTTCGTTTGAAGTTACTTCCATAAAAAATCTCCTGCATTTCCATGTCTAACA
>CAYJNC010000391.1:0-1963 GCA_964371185.1 uncultured Christensenellaceae bacterium | reverse complement strand
ACCAAAACGCATGGGAACGATTAAAAGTAATGACATCTACGAACGACGGTTTTGTTATTTCCGAAAAAGACATGGAGTTTCGTGGAATGGGAGATGTGTTTGGGACACGGCAACACGGAGAGGGCGTTTTGAAAATCGCAAACATAATAGGAGACATGCGTTTGTTTAAAAAGGCGGGCGAAGCGCTCGACAATATGCGTACGTTAGAGTATATGAAGGAAGAATATGCGGCAATAACAAAGGCGGCGGAAAAAATATTGGAGGAAAAAGCAATGGAAATTGCCTTCAATTGAGAATATATTGACAACGATTATTTATTGTGTTACCATGTTAGTGATTTAGCATGGTAAACTATTAAAACGATGTGAGGATAAAGATGAGACAAAACAAGTTAAAATTACAAGTGCCAATAGGAACGGGAGATTATTTACCGGACGAATGCGCAAAAAAAAGAAAAATAGAGAGAATATTACAAAGCGAGTATAAAAAAAGCGGTTACAGCGAAATACAAACACCGTCTTTTGAATATTACGATGTATTTATGTGTGAATCCATACCCTATGTTCAAGAACATATGATCAAATTTTTTGACAGGAATGGGCGTATTTTGGCGTTAAGACCGGATATGACCGGCCCGATTGCAAGAATGGCGGCAACAAGATTGCTACAAGAAAAAAGCGTGTTAAGGCTGTGTTACAATGCAAATGCCTATGGCCTGAAAAGAGAGGGTGTACGTTCGGAATATACTCAGTCGGGTGTGGAACTGCTGGGGAAAAGCGGTGCTAAAGCCGATGCAGAAGTCATTGCGCTTGCAATTTCTGCCCTAAAAGCGACGGGGCTAACCGATTTTCAAATAGATATCGGCCAGGTTGCATATTTTAAAGGTTTAATTGCCGACACAGAAATAGAAGAAGAACAGGCCGACCATATTCGTATGCTGATAGACGCTAAAAACAATATAGATTTAGAATACGAGCTGTCTCGGTTAAACATACAAAAAAGTGTTAAGAAAGCCTTGCTCGAGCTACCCGGTTTGTTTGGTGGGATAGAAGTCTTAGAGAGGGCAACGGCAGAAAATGAGATTTGTAAAGGTGCGGTTAAAAATATTCGTAAGGTATATGACATATTGTGCGATTACGGCTACGGAGATTATATTTCTATAGATTTTGGGTTGTTGAACGATTTCAATTACTATTCCGGCATACTTTTCAGGGGGATAGTTCAGGGAATCGGTATGCCTGTGTTGTCCGGAGGCAGATATGACGAGCTTTTAACCGAATTCGGTAAGAGTTGCCCGGCAACAGGTTTTGCAATCGGAATAAGAGAGCTTTTAACCGTGCTTGAAAAAAACAATGCGCTAACTTGCGACAAAGAAAAAACAATAGTGTTAAAATGCACGAAGAAAACTCGTAAGAAAGCCTATGAAAATGCGTGCCAAATGCGGAGCGAAGGTAAGTGCGTTATAGTCGAAGAAGACGACAGCGCATACAATGAAAACGAATACGAAACCATATATATAAATTGAAAGGGTTAATACAATGTTGACAATAGCACTTGCAAAGGGCCGTTTGGCTAAATATACAATAAAACTGTTAAAAGACTGTAATGTAGACACGAAAGTTTTGGACGACGACAGCAGAAAGCTGATTTTTTATGATGAACAAAGTGACATAAGATTTATACTTGTAAAGCCGACCGATGTTCCTATTTATGTTTACCACGGTGTGGCCGACATCGGTATAGCCGGCAAAGACACCTTGCTTGAAGCAGGGTTGCCGCTTTATGAAATGTTAGACTTAGAGTTTGCCGCCTGCAAAATTTGTGTGGCAGGGTACAAAAAAGACAAGAAAGATTCTATCAACCTGACGAGGGTAGCAACAAAATACCCGAGGGTGGCTAAAATGTATTATGAGGGCAAAGGGGAAGACATTGAAATTATCAAGCTTAACGGTAGCATAGAACT
>CAYJNC010000390.1:0-1963 GCA_964371185.1 uncultured Christensenellaceae bacterium | reverse complement strand
GAGGTAAAACAAATGAATAAAAATTATGTTGATTATCCTAAAATTGGGATTCGTCCAACAATAGACGGCCGGAGGAACGGAATCAGAGAGAGTTTAGAAGATCAAACAATGAACATGGCTATGTCGGTGAAAGAACTGTTAGAAAACAATGTGAAATACCCCGATGGCACGCCGGTGCAAGTTGTTATGGCAGACACGACAATAGGTGGAGTAGCAGAAGCTGTAAAATGCCAAAATAAATTCGCAAAAGAAAACGTTAGTATAACATTAACGGTTTCGCCTTGTTGGTGTTACGGAACAGAAGTTATGGATATGGAGCCACAGACAATAAAAGCAGTATGGGGATTTAACGGCACAGAAAGGCCGGGTGCGGTGTTCTTAGCGGCGGTAATGTCGGCACACGCACAAAAAGGTTTACCGGCATTTTCAATATACGGAAAAGATGTAAAAGATTCTACCGATACGGAAATACCTGCAGATGTGGAGAAAGAAATTTTGCGATTTAGCCGTGCGGCACTTGCGGCAAAACTTATGAAGGGGAACAGCTATTTGCAAATAGGTTCTATGTGTATGGGAATAGCAGGTTCGATTCTCGATCAGAATTTGATGCAAGATTATTTCGGCATCAGGAGTGAATCTGTCGACGAAACAGAAATTTTGCGTAGAGTAGACCTTGAAATATACGATAAAGAAGAATTTGCAAAAGCAATGGATTGGGTTAAACAGAATTGCAAAGAAGGCATAGATAAAAATGCAGAGCAATATACACGGGAAGAAAAAGATGCGCAGTGGGAGTTTTGCGTTAAGTGTTATTTAATAGTAAGAGACCTAATGTATGGCAATGAAAGACTTGCGGAGCTTGGGTTTGTTGAAGAAAGTTGCGGACACAACGCAATAGCGGCCGGCGTACAAGGGCAAAGACAGTGGACAGACTACAAGCCTAATTTCGACTTTTTAGAAGCGTTAATGAGCTCGCAATTTGATTGGAACGGAATAAGAGAGGCAAATGTTGTAGCAACCGAAAACGACACTCTTAATGCAATGTCTATGTTGTTTGAACATTTGCTTTCACACACACCCGGTATTTTTGCCGATGTCAGAACATATTGGAGCCCCGATGCAGTTAAGCGAGTTACGGGAAAAGAGCTTGAAGGTTTAGCCAAAAACGGTATTATCCATCTTATAAATTCGGGTGCGGCGGCGCTTGAGGGTAGCGGAGCTATGAGCGATGCAAAGGGTAACCCTGTAATCAAGCCGTTTTATGAAATGGATGAAAAAGATGTTGCCGCTTGTACAGAAACGACCGATTGGTGCTCGGCCGACAAGGGATATTTTAGGGCGGGTGGATTTTCGTCTCACTATATCGGCGGAACACGTGGCGGAATGCCAGTTACGATGCTAAGACTAAACTATATAAAGGGGTTAGGTCCGGTGTTGCAACTTGCGGAAGGGTACACTTGCGACCTGCAAGAAGATGTGCATAAAATACTTGAAGACAGAACAGACAAAACTTGGCCGACAACTTGGTTTGCGCCTAACTTAACGGGCAAAGGAGCGTTTTGTGATGTTTATAGTGTTATGAAAAATTGGGGTGCTAATCATGGAGCGTTTTGCTATGGTCATATAGGTGCAGACCTTATAACTATGGCATCTATGCTTAGGATACCCGTAAGTATGCACAATGTAGACGAAAAAGAAATTATGAGGCCGGCTGTTTGGGCGGCTTTTGGTACGGAAGATTTAGAATCGGCCGATTACAGGGCGTGCGCAACATACGGAGCTTTGTATAAATAGTATTGTTTGATCAGTAAAAGTTCGATAAGTGTTTTTTGGCGGAGATACATAAGCGAACAAAGATTAACGATCAAAAAAAACTAAATCCGACCTTAATTCTTGCTTAAAACACTTGTCAAAATCAGATTGGCAAGTGTTTTAATGTTAAAATATTTGTATAACGTATAAT
>CAYJNC010000389.1:0-1974 GCA_964371185.1 uncultured Christensenellaceae bacterium | reverse complement strand
TTTCGCCCGACAGGTCAAAGTAGTAGGTTTCGCCCAAGGATAGGTTGAATTGCTCTGGCGGCGCATTTCTTGTAAACGTAGCCTCCGAAATGCCACTGTTTGTCATGTTCGATTTTACTGCAATGGCTCTTATCGTAGTGGTTGCGGTTATATTAATAGATCCTGTGTACTTTGTGCTACTTGTTGTCGGGGTATCGCCATTCGTTGTATAGTAAATATCTGCATCCAGTGTTGATGTGGTAATTGTCACGTTTTGCGAATTGTCAAAATTACCGCCGTTCGGAGAGAAAGTCGGTTTGTCCACAACAGGCAGGGTACGATTGATATTTACATATTTATTTTTATGATAATCGCTTGTTAAATCGGTAACGGGCTGTTCAGTGACTTTAGCTTCTCCTGCCGTTACCGTCACATAATCCGAAGGAAGAATAGGCTTCACGGAAAAAGCACCGTTCGTTCCGGTATTCATAGATCCATTTCCGGTAACAGTACTTTCGCCGGTTAAGGTAACAGCACCTTCTATGCCGTAATCGGTTAAGCTACTACCGCTCAACTTAGCATTATTTACCGTGATTGTTGGAGCATTCAGCGTGCCCGCAGAACTAAGGACTGCTCCGTTTTGCACAACTACAGAGGTTGCAGTTATGCCGTTGTCGGCACCACCCGTGATTGTTACAGTGGTATTTGCACCTTCAACGCTAACATCGCCCGTGGCATTTATGCCTGCTACGGAAGCACGCGCAAACAGAGAACCACCACCCTTAAAGGTGATATTGACCCCTGCCGTAATAACAGCCGAAGCATCAGCACTATTGAATATTGAGTTAGAACCGTATAATACTACTGTTAAATTGCCTGTGGTTTTTAACACTTCGTTTGCAAAACTGCCCGAAATACTAAGCCCATTGAGGTATAAAACATTAACACCATTTTCTACTGCTAAACGTACATTATAATCGCTTGCAATACCGGGCGTTACTACCGTTTCGTTTGCTTCGTTTGTGGAAAATATATAATAACCCACGGTTAGTACCGTTCCTGCAAAAATCACTTCATCACCACTTGCCGGCATGGGTGCATTAGCCGGCATGGGTGCATTTACAGGTGTTACCTGTTCATTTGCCACATTCACGGTAAAGGTAGGCAAAATAACATCGACGGCAAGGGGGTAGGTGTCCTCCGCAAGTTTTGCCGTATAGGTGTATGTTTTTTCCTCACTCGCCGAAAAAGTTTCGTCGTCCGGTAATGTCCACTGCACCGCCACGGATATTTCTTCGCTTGCGGTGGTTGATTGCCATTCGGTCTGTGGCTGTTCACCGTTCGGCACTTGAATTGGCACTTCATCCCATGTTGTTGTGGTCAGCGTTGCCATAAGGTGTGTGGGCAGTGTGGGCACGCTCGCACTTCCAACCGCAATTTTCTGCACTGCCGAATCGGGCGGGCTAACCGCCGTTATTTCGGTTGTATCGACATATTCTTGCGTTTGCGCAAGTGCTTGCATTGGCACTAAAGTGCATATTAATACAAGCGATATAATTACCGACACAATTTTTTTAGCATTTTTTTTCATCAAAGCAAATTCCCCCTATAAGCTGTTTTATTATTATCAAAGAATATGTTTAGTTTTAACTAAATTATACAAAATTATTTTTTTTTGTAGTACTGTCTTTAATGATAACACAGCCGTTTTTTAATTGCAAGATATGTTATCTTTGCTTTTTGTACGTTATTTTATGTTGCGTAATGCACATGTATTTTCAAGTATTTTCTTTTTGTCGTTCTCTCATATTCATACAATTTTTGTGAAAAAAATAACCACTGTATTTAAAAATTATGTTATAATTATAAATATATCAACATAAACATATAATAATGGGGGAATATAATGAAAAGAAAATTACTTGCATCCATACTTTCAATTGTGATGATGCTGACACTGCTGCCCGCCCTGCCTGCATATGCGGCGGTAGACGA
>CAYJNC010000388.1:0-1975 GCA_964371185.1 uncultured Christensenellaceae bacterium | reverse complement strand
ACATTGTAATTGCCCGAAACATTGCCCGTGTTGTAGCTGTTTTGCACAATTCCGTTGTTAATTCCCACAACACCGCCGACTGAATTACCACCGATTATATGCGAATTTATTACGCCTACATTTTCTATGACGCTACCACCGCCCACATAGCCGAACAGGCCTTGAAAATCCGTGTTCTTTTTGTTTATATACACACCGCTTACAGTGTGCCCGCCGCCGTTAAATGTTCCCTTAAATTGGTAATCATATGTGCCGATTGCCGTCCAGCTGTTTTGCTCGTCCACCGTGCTTGCCCCGGGGTTGCCGTTTCCGCCGTAATCCAAAACCCCAGCCTTCGTGAGGTCTATATTTGCTGTGAGGGTAATTGTTTTGCCTTCAAAAGTGTTTCCGCCGTTCACCTCTGCCGCCAACCAAGCCAGCCCTGCCGGGGAGTTTATTTGAACGTTGCCTGTTGCTGCATCGACCGTGTAATCTGTGCCCGATATTGCGTTTTTTGCAACGTCCGCCCAAGTGGAAGTTGGTGGAGTGTTGGCAACCCAGTTGGCATACAGGCTGAGGGAGGTTGCACCTGCCGCAAGGGTAAGTGCGTTTAAGTCTGCAATGTCTGTGCCGTCTTTTGTGTAGGTATAGTTATTTTGAAAAGTATAGTTATCTTTTGTGAGGGTTTCTTGTGGTGGGGTCGTGGTGTAAGTTGTGGCAGGGGCGGGATTAGGTGAAGACATATAAACGAAGTTCGCTCCGTTAGAATATGTTCCACCGTTCGCATCAAAAGCTATCAATAGGTTGTCTGCCCCTAAAACACCTGTTAAATCTACTTTTGAATAGGCAACCGCTCTTTCGTTAAATGAAAATTTTTCCGAACCGGTATTCGTAATCGTTCCCCAATTATTTAACGTAGAGTCACTTTCTAATGCAATAGATTCGCTGTTTGCGATAGTTCCGTTGTTTGTGATAGTTCCGGCACTTTCAAACCTCGCACCGTTTGTGATTGTTCCACCATTAGTGACAGTTCCACCGTTTTCTATAATTCCGTTGTTTTGAATATTTCCGCCTGTTTCAACAGTGACATTGCTTCCCGGCTGAATAATTATTGTTCCATGACCGATGGCACCTGTATTAACCGTAAGGGCTTTGCCCGAAGGAATTGTCAGCGAACCTGCTATTGTTAGGGTCACTCCCGATTTTACGGTTAGGTTATCAGCATAAGTTGTACCGTCTATATCCACGGTTAGGGTGATGTCGGTATCGCTACCTTCAAGAGCGGTTTTTAGGTCGGCAAAAGTAGTAACTTCCTTTGTTGCCGCCAACGCCGATGTTGCGGGTATGAATGTAAACACCATCGCCACCGTCAAAATAATCGCCATAATTCTCTTCTTAGTCATGTTTTTTACCCCATGATTTATTATTTTGTGCAAAAAAAATTGTAAACAAACTTTGTTATACATATAAAGTTTATTTTAGCATAATTAGGAAGTGTTTTCAATGGTTTTGGTGTATACGGGTGGTTTATGCTAAATAATATACCGTGAGTGTAACAAGAAGGGTTGCTGTTTATGGTATAAAATAGCGTATATATAAAACATTATTTCTAATCTTTAATTGGCGGAGTAATAATAAAATTTAAAAGTAGTTTTTTTATATAAAAAATATTAAATATCCTATACAAAAAGTAGTAATTCTAACATGATGCCTTTTCTTGCATTTGAAAAAGGGCTATGTTATTATTAAAATGAGTAGAAATATTTAAAATTATTATATTTGTGTATTTGAAATATTAGAATTAAAAAAAGTTAAAGTTTTTTGGGGGAAAGTTATGAAGAAAAAATTAATATCTATGTTAGTTGCGGTGGTTATGGTGCTAACGCTGTTGCCGGCCCTGCCTGTTTTGGCAGCAGATAATGTGTCATACATTGATGCCGGCGGACAGTCGCAGACAACGCCTGCGGGTACGATTGTAACTGAAGTCACGGCTGAC
>CAYJNC010000387.1:0-1992 GCA_964371185.1 uncultured Christensenellaceae bacterium | reverse complement strand
AAAGGGCAATGCTACTTCTACAAGAAGAAGCGGAACTTGAAGAAGTTATCCGCCTTGTAGCTATAGATGCACTTTCACAAAAGGACAGGCTAAAAATAGAGGCCGCAAGAAGTGTTCGTGAAGATTTCTTACAGCAAAATGCGTTTGACGACATAGACACCTATTCTTCCGGTAAGAAACAAGCCATGATACTCAGAATGGTACTTGATTATTACGACAGATCTACAACAGCCTTAGAACAAGGAATGGCTTTGTCCGAGTTGGTAGATTTATCGGTTAGAGAGCAAATTGCTCGTTTCAAATATGTGTCTGAAGAGAACATAGACGAAAAATACAAAGAGGTTACCGTTGCGCTTGCGCAGCAAACCGGAACAACAGATTTAGACGGAGGTGTGTAAGCGGTGCAAAAAGAATATCGTACAATACGTGAGGTGGTAGGCCCGCTCATGATGGTAGATAACGTTGCGGGCGTAACATACGACGAACTCGTGGAAATAAAACAAGACAACGGAGAAATCCGTATGGGTAAGGTTCTTGAAATTGACGGCAGTAAGGCTGTAGTTCAGTTATTCGAGAGCTCACGTGGTTTCCAAATGAAAACAAGTTCTGCAAAGTTCTTAGGACATGCTCTTGAATTGGGCGTGTCGGAAGATATGCTAGGCAGAGTATTCAACGGCATGGGTCAACCAATAGACGAAGGCCCTGCCATTATACCGGAGAAGCGTTTAAACATTAACGGTACGCCAATAAACCCGTTTGCAAGGGATTACCCTTCGGAGTTTATTCAAACAGGCGTTTCGGCAATAGACGGCCTAAACACATTGGTTCGCGGACAAAAACTGCCGGTTTTCTCGGCATCAGGTTTGCCCCATGCTCAATTAGCGGCACAGATTGCCAGACAATCAAGGGTGCTTGGTGGCGATTCTAACTTTGCGGTTGTGTTTGCGGCAATCGGTATTACGTTTGAAGAAGCCGAATTCTTTATTTGGGACTTTAGAAAAACAGGTGCAATTAACCGTACCGTGTTGTTTATCAACTTAGCAAACGACTCTGCTGTAGAACGTATTGCCGTGCCAAGGATGGCGCTAACGGCGGCCGAGTATTTGGCATACGAAAAAGGTATGCACGTACTTGTAATTTTAACAGACATTACAAACTATGCAGAGGCATTGCGTGAAGTTTCGGCGGCGAGAAAAGAAGTTCCCGGTAGACGTGGATATCCCGGCTACCTATATACCGACCTTGCAACTATGTATGAACGTGCAGGTAGGATTAGAGGAAAAGAAGGTTCTATTACGCAAATCCCGATTCTTACTATGCCCGAGGACGACAAAACTCATCCGATCCCCGATTTGACAGGGTATATTACGGAGGGGCAGATAATATTGTCTCGTGAGTTGTATCGGAAAGGATTGCAACCGCCGATAGACGTATTACCGTCGTTGTCTCGTTTGAAAGACAAAGGTATTGGCAAAGGCAAGACTCGTGCGGATCATGCAGACACAATGAACCAAATATTCTCTGCGTATGCGCGTGGTAAGGAAGCGAAAGAGTTGGCTGTAATCTTAGGCGATGCGGCACTTTCCGACATGGATAAATTATATGCTAAATTTGCAGATAGTTTCGAGCAGGAATACGTTTCGCAAGGCTATGACACAAACCGCTCTATTGAAGAAACCCTAAACATTGGGTGGAAACTGTTGCGCTTACTACCGAGAACAGAAATGAAACGTATTAGAGACGAACATTTAGAAGAATACTACGGTAATGAGGAAGAATAAGTATGAAACTGCTTCGAGTAAATCCAACCCGTATGGAGTTGACGCGGCTCAAGAAACGTTTGAGAGTAGCGGTAAAAGGGCATAAGCTGTTAAAAGACAAATCTGACGAAATGATCAGGAGATTTATGGAGTTCATTAAAGAAAACCATAAGCTGAGAAATGAGATGGAAAGCAAATTAACGGCGGCGCAAAAAGAGTTCGCAATTTCGGG
>CAYJNC010000386.1:1382-2006 GCA_964371185.1 uncultured Christensenellaceae bacterium | reverse complement strand
ACAAACCCGATAATAATCGGACACGAATTTGCCGGCGACATTGTAGAAGTAGGCGCAAAATGGCAAGGTGAGTTTAAGGCAGGCGAAAAGTTTGCACTTCAACCGGCGCTCAACTATCAAGGTAAGCTTGACTCTCCCGGATATTCATACGAATTTTTCGGCGGTGCGGCAACCTATACAATAATACCTCAAGAAGTAATGGAACTCGGTTGTTTGTTACATTATGATGGTGAAAGTTACTATGACGCATCTTTAGGCGAACCTATGAGCTGCATAATAGGCGGCTACAACATGATGTATCATACAAACAAAACCAATTATGATCATGCAATGGGCGTTGCCCCGGGCGGAAATGTATTAATATTAGGCGGTTGCGGCCCAATGGGCTTAGGTGCTATCGAATATCCTATCGTGGCAGGCAACAAACCTAAAACCATAGTTGTAACAGACGTAGACGACGGGCGTTTAGCACGTGCCGCCGAGCTTATTTCTCCCGAATTTGCAAAAGAACACGGTGTAGAGTTAATATATTTCAATCCGTTAAAGAGCCAAGATCAGTATAAAGATCTTATGGATATTACAGATGGCATTGGATATACCGACGTATTCGTATATGCACCGATA
>CAYJNC010000386.1:0-1319 GCA_964371185.1 uncultured Christensenellaceae bacterium | reverse complement strand
GCGACAAAGTTATGGCTTTCGACGGTTGCATGAACTTTTTTGCAGGCCCGTCAAATTCCGACTTCACCGCAAACATCAATTTGTATAACACCCACTATACTTCTACACACATATTAGGAAGCACAGGCGGAAACACAGATGATTTAAAAGAAGCAATAGACCTGTCTGCTAAGGGTAAGATTCATCCGGCAGTTATGGTAAGCCATATTTGCGGTATAGATGCAATTGCGAAAACAACGGCCATGTTGCCCAATTTAAAAGGCGGAAAAGTGCTGAGCTATACACAGATAAACATGCCATTAACCGCCATTGCCGATTTTGAAGAAAAAGGAAAAACAGATCCTCTGTTTGCGAAACTTCATGAATGCGTTGCAAAAAACAACGGTGTGTGGAATGTCGAAGCAGAAAAAGCTATGTTAGATCATTTCTCGGCATAGTTAAACCATGTCGATAATATATCAGACAAAACCCCTTATTACAAAACGGAGGATTCTATGGATATATATTCCGGAAAAATAGCCTACGAGGGAGTCGCCATAGGCAAAATTGTAGAAATTGTTAAACACGACAGCACGGTTAGACGCGAACGTGTTGAAGACAAAGAACACGAAAAACAACGCTTTATTGCCGCACAAAAAAAAGCTATAGAGGAACTCGGCGAGCTTTATGAAAAAGCGCTTTTAGAAGTGGGCGAAGAAAATGCTCTTATATTTGAATGCCACCAAATGATGCTCGAAGACATGGACTATGTAGAATCTGTATTGGGAATTATCGAAAATCAAAATTGCAACGCCGAATACGCAGTTGCGACCACCGGCGACTCATTTTCGAAAATATTTTCCGAAATGGACGACGAATACATGAAAGCAAGGGCAACAGATGTTTTAGACATTTCCGATCGGGTAGTTACAATATTATCTAATCGGGCAAACACTAAGGCAAAACTTTCTGAACCCTCAATAATTGTAGCCGACGACTTAACCCCAAGCGAAACAGTACAGATGGATAAATCTATGGTCATCGCATTTGTGACTCGCGGTGGCTCTATAAATTCTCATACTTCCATACTCGCAAGGACACTCGCCATACCGGCACTGGTCGATTCCCATGTCGGCTATGACCTTGACGGCAAAATGGGCATAGTTCAAAAAAACGAATTCATAGTCGACCCGGATAACGCCGTAATCTTCGAAGCAAAAAAACTTAAGGATGAATACGACAAAAAAAGGTTGGTCTTAGAGAGATATCGTGGAAAACCAACTCAAACCAAGTCGGGCAAGAGTATTAATTTATATGCAAATGTAGGTGGAATAGAAGAC
>CAYJNC010000385.1:0-2028 GCA_964371185.1 uncultured Christensenellaceae bacterium | reverse complement strand
CACATTAGGGTCCCGCAAATAGCCATAAGGCATCGATCCACCTAAATATTTCCCTTGTCTTGACAATGCCATTCTACCGGCAAGAACTTTTTTTGAAATATCTCTGCTGTATAAATCATTTAATATGTTTTTAAACGGAGTTATATCCATCTCCTCCCTGTTAATGCTATCTACACCGTCATTTATCGCAATATACCTTATATTATGACTCGGAAAGAAAATTTCAATATACCTACCTGCTTCAATATAATTTCTGCCTAATCTTGATAAATACTTTGATATTACACAATTAATGATGCCACTTTCGATATCCGCTATCATTTTTTGAAATGCAGGTCGGTTAAAATTCCTACCGGTATAACCATCATCAACATAATATTCATAACTATACATACCGTTCTTCTCAGCGAAATTTTTTAACATTGTTTTTTGATTAACTATACTCATACTCTCGTTCTCTTTTCCATCTTCAATAGATAAACGACAGTACAAAGCTGTAATTTGTGATGTTTTTTTATTTTTTCTGTTCATAATAATCTCCTAAATTATACTTGATTTTATGAACAGGGACACGATACGATTATGATATCATATCCCTATTCAAATTTCAATTACTCACTTTAAATTTTCATATTTCCATTTATCAAATTTATCCATAACCTGCTTTTCTATTACTTCTCTAAATGCTGATTTCATACTTAACCCGCCGTTATATTCATGGCTGATAACATATTTCGATATCTTTCTTGAAATCGATTTATCAATTTTATTTTTGCCCATTAGTATCCTCCTTTAGGTTGCGCAATTGCCCATATTTCCTCTTATACTCATCAAGTTTCACTTCCATATCGTCTAATTCGTCGACATACTCTGCTAAAAATGCACGTCTGATGTCTAACGGCTCGTAGGTTAAAATATCTATGTAATATTCAATAAGCGATATGCTATGAATGCTCTTCACCCAAATTTCATTAATAGAATCACTTTTTTCTTTGGGTGCATATACACGTTCAAAATATTTCAGATATTCAAGATACTGCTTTAACAAATGCAGCGTCTCCCTTTCCCACTCCGAATGATGTTTTTGCGCTGTTGCAGTAGCCTTCATTTGCATACTATTCAAATTAAAATCACTCATTATCATTTTTGCACTTTCAAATTGAGATACATTAAATTTCTCGGCTATCAATGCAACAACATCACCGCTCTTACCGCACCCGAAGCAATAAAAATGATCCGTATACAACTTTAACGATGGTGTACGTTCGGCATGAAACAGGCAGGAGGTAAAACCGCCGCCATTAACCTCAATTCCATAAAATTTAGCAACAAGCGTGACGCTTGACCCAATTCGTAGCTTGCTTGCATAAATGGCAAAATTTGTGCCCGAAATAAATTGTTGCAATCTTAGCATCGTTAGCTTTTCTACTAAATCCACAGCTTGCTTTATTCTTTTAAGGGCGTGTTGAGAAAGTCCGATTTATGAAATTTTGTTGAAAGGGCTTGCAGTTCAAGGCAAAAAACGTAGCTTTAGCACAGCTAAGGCGAGGCTTTTTAACGCAGAAACGCAAGTCAAGGCGACGAAATTGCGAAATTATGACTTTTTTCAACACGTCCTTAATATATGCTCATCTCTCCATCTCATTTCTTGAGCTTATCTGCTCTTTGTTCCAAAATTTCTCAAACACCTCTCGAATGTTATATTTGTCTAAAAACCTCGCAACGGCGTCAAAGTAATTTTCGTATTCCAAAAGCTTCAATTTATCCTTTTTTGCGCCTAACTTGTTGCGGATAGACTTACTCTCGTAAATTTCTTGCTTTTGGATAGTATTCTCTTGTTTAAGCTCGGAATTCTCTTGTTTAAGCCGTCTGTTTTCGTCGGACAACTTATTCTCTTCACCCACCCACACAACCTGTTTTTGAGCAAGTGTTTTTATCTTCTCGAACTCCGCCTTATTCACCGTGATTTTGTTTTTATCAAGAAGTGTAGACTTCGTTTTCACGTTTCCAATGTCCACTAATTCTGCC
>CAYJNC010000384.1:0-2031 GCA_964371185.1 uncultured Christensenellaceae bacterium | reverse complement strand
GAGGCTTATTTTGCAAGTGAGGGTTTCTTTTTGGGCACTACCACTGTGTCGTAATACCAAATTTCTTTGCTATCTTTTCCTTAGCTTGATTGAATCTATCGTTATGTGAGCCATGCAAAATTTCAAGCTCTAATTTCATATCTAAAAACATATGCTTTAATTTTTCGCTATATTTAATTCTATCTTCCATAATTTTTTCGTTTCGGGTGCCGTCTTGAATAAAATCGACGGTGGGTTCTAAGAAAAAGATTAAATCGAATCGTGAAAAGGCTGTGATTACATCTGACAGGGCGTTGCACATGTTTATTTCGCCTTTATCTGTAAGAAGAAAGTTTGCATAAAATTTAGTTGTGACGGCATCTGTATCTATAAATAACAATCTATTACAATGTATTAATGCTTTAATTTCGTTATCTTTTTGACGAAGCAAATTTATTAGCATATCATCTGAATTCATATAATCTTCGCCGCCGGCGAAATCGCTAACATCACGTCCAACTTCACCGACGTAATTTGTATTATATGCTATTGATAGATTTTGAGTTAATGTACTTTTGCCTACACTTTCGCTACCGACTATTAGTATACGCTTTGCATAGTGCTCTCTACATATTGGAGGTATATATTCCCAATGTTTAAACGGATTAAACCGTATTTTGGTACTGCTAATAGGAACCTCGCTCCTGTCGAAATATATTATTTCGCTATCGGGAGAATATAAGGATTCAAACCTATTTGTGTCCTTATAGTCACTACCGCAAAAAACCGCATCAATCTTTCGGCCGATTGCATTTTTGATATCGCTTGCGCCTTTTGCCCAATAATAATCTGAGTTGTACTCTTCTTTGCTTGTGGCACTGTCTTCTACATTAATAATTATAATATTATTTAAATGCATTGTAGAATAATGTATCCACCGATAAATTTGTTTATATGAAACACTCTCTCGACCTTCGCACCAGCTTATAACAACATATAGCCGTTCACAGAGTCCTGCGGCTCTTATTATATCGTGTAAATGTCCTATATGAAACGGGTCAAAAGAACCGCCGAACATACCTACTTTATATTTCATTGGAACGAGCCTCCTTCTTCCATTTGATATACATTATAATTGCATTTATTAGGTATATACACCACATTAAAAGCGTTGCTATACTTTCTGAACCCTGCACAAAAAACGCAAAACCCCACATAGCAATTGTGATTATATTCACTAATATCCAAAGTATCCATTGTTCTGCATAGCGTTTTATTGAAACTATCATGGCGACTACGGAAACTACCGTGCTTAGTGCATCTATATAGGCTAAATTACCGTTTATCAGTGTTAATATATAACCATATACAAGTGTGCCCAAGCCAACAATGCCGAACAACAAAAAAATATGTTTTGTGCTTAAAGATCTTTTTATTACTTCACCGGTTTCGTTATTCATGTGCTTTTTCCATACATAAAAGCCATAGAATTGCATTGGTAGATAATATAGAATGTTTAACATAACTTCGCCGTAAAATTGGGAGGTGAATGCGATGTAGGAATAAAAAATGACGTTTATTCCGCCAAAAATATATGCAGATAATTTACCCTTGCCGGTACATACAACGCAAAGTACACCGCTAGTTGCGGAAAGCACCCCAAACCATGTGTCTTGCCAGTATATGGATAACGATATTATAGTGATACAAGCTATTGTTATCCATAATATTTCCCATTTTTGCCACCCCGAAAATTCTTTTTTAATTAAATCAATTATCATTTTGTTATCCCTGTTATAAAATTTAATATATGCTATGTTAGTATTATAACATAATTATGCCAAAAATGATGAGTAGGCTACATTATAACCTGAAGTGACGACTGTGTAAAAATAAGTGAGCCAAAAACAAATGTAATTATTTTAGTTTAATAATAATATGAATATTTGACTATAAAGTACACTTTAATAATATATATTGTCCGGCAGATTTAACTTAGATATAATTACGAGTAGGGGTGTTGATGTTAATTGCTAAAATATTTAACAGTAA
>CAYJNC010000383.1:0-2040 GCA_964371185.1 uncultured Christensenellaceae bacterium | reverse complement strand
GTTAGAAGAAACGGGCGGATTGGGTGCAGACGTCATATTTACCGCAAACCCGACCCCGCAATCACAACAAGAGGCCATAAAAATGGCAAAAAACCGTGCAAAAATTAACTTCTTCGGTGGATTGCCTAAAGAGAAGTCTTTGGTTGAAATAGACACAAATGTAATTCATTATAAAGAACTTATAATAACGGGTGCGCATGGCTCTATGCCCATACATCATCAACAGGCGGTAGATTTGATTGCCTCGGGGACAATTGATGTTAAACCTTTCATGACAGAAACCTTCCCTCTTGAGAAAGCCCAAGAAGCATTCGAGGCGGCAGAGTCACATAGAGGTATGAGAATTGTGGTGACGCCGTAAAATTAAGATTATAATATATGTAGTTAAAAACTCTGAAATTCTTTTTAAAAAAGTTTTTCGGAGTTTTTTTGAAATGATGCCTGTGCAAGAAAGGCTGTATAAAAACAAAAAAAGAATATTGTAATAAAAAACAAAATGTGAATCTTGAGTATAGATAACAAAAAACATTAAAAAAACTGTTGACAAATGTTTAGTAACATTTTATTATGTAAAAAAAGCAAAAATGTATACGATTACAAAAAAGGTACAAAAATTACAAAACAATTAAAAAACAGCTTAAATTAAGAAATATTCGTAAAAATTGTTTGATATGGTAGGTGATATTGTTGTGAATCAGAGAGATATAGCAAAATTAGCGGGAGTTTCATCGGCAACTGTTTCACGGGTTGTCAACAGTGACAAAAAAGTATCGCCGAAGACGATGAAAAGGGTACTGAGTATTATAAAAGAACATGGATACGTACAAAACGCAATGGCACGCGATTTGCGTATGTCTAACTCAAGAACCATAGGTTATTTGGTACCGGACATAAAAAACCCATTCTTTACATCTATGTTGAATGGTTTTCAGGAAATGTGTTTTAAGCAAGGATACGACATAATATTTGAGAACGCCGACGATGATCCGGAAAAAGAAAAAAAAGCTTTAGATACATTGCTAAGATATCGTGTTGCGGGGCTGCTTGCGGTTTTTGTTAACACAAACAACCAGTACATTGAAAAATTTATAAACATGGGAATACCCATAGTTATGATAGACAGAGCAAGAAATGGCATTCAGAAGACAGATTATCTCTCCTTAGATAATATCGGAGGAATGGAAAAAATAGTTAATTATCTTGCAGATTTAGGTCATAAGCGCATAGCGTTTATCGGCGGACCAAAAGACATAACCCCCGGTTATGAGCGTGCTAACGGCTTTAAGTTGGCACTGAAAAATAGAAACATAGAGTTTAGAGAAGAATATTTGGCACAAGGTGGGTTTTCAGAAGAGGGTGGTTATGAAGCGACCGAAAGGTTGATAAGGTTAGTAAAACGTCCGACGGCCATAATAGGAGGAAACAACTTGGTTTCGATGGGTGCATACAAGGCGTTTGTTGATAACGGCATACAAATACCGCAAGAATTATCATTTATCAGTTTCGATGATTTTCCGTTAGCAGGGCATTTGAATCCACCGATTACAGTATTAAACAGACCGATGACAAGTATGGGTCATTTGGCGGCAGAACTTCTGTTACAACGAATAGCAGAAAACAAACTCCCGGATAAAGATTTGAAAAATGTAGTATTGCCGGCAGAACTAACAATTAGAAATTCTTGTGCGGCGATAGAAAATATGTAGTATAAAAGCAGTGATTTTAATAAAAAGATGTAGACGAATACATTGCAATTAAAAGGTTTTCAAGTTTGTGTGACACAGTGTCATGCACATAGCCGAAAGGCATATAATTTTCATTTAAGAAATAAAATTAGGAGGAAAAAAAATGAAAAAATTAGTAACTCTCGCGTTAATCGCAATGTTAGCAGTAGCACTTGTAATAACAGGTTGCTCACCGGCAGCAGAAGAAGCAGCTCCGGCAGCAGAAGCTCCGGCAGCAGAAGAAGCAGCTCCGGCTGAAGAAGAAGCAGCTCCGGCTGAAGAAGAAGCTCCGGCAGAAGAAGCTAGCGGAGAACCG
>CAYJNC010000382.1:0-2047 GCA_964371185.1 uncultured Christensenellaceae bacterium | reverse complement strand
ACTTTTTATCCATATCACTATTCTCCTACCAATCCTGATGCATACTCTAATATTACTTCTTGAGAAAACTCGTTCCGCTGAAGCTCACCTTTTATTTTTCCCCCACGCATAACTAATATTCTATCACTCATGCCAATAAGCTCGGGCATTTCTGAAGAAACCATTATTATGCTCTTGCCTTCTTCGTCAACCAATTTTCGCATTAGATTGTATATTTCTTGCTTAGCTCCAACGTCTATACCCCTTGTCGGCTCGTCAAAAATCAGCACATCACACTTTGTCGCAAGCATCTTTGCAAGAACAACTTTTTGCTGATTACCGCCCGATAAATTTCTTACCAATTGCTTAATACTCGGGGTTTTAACTTGCAATTTTGAAACATATTCGTCTGCTATTGCCGCATCTTTCTTAGAATCCACAAATGGCCCTATCATTGCCTGTTTGAGCGACGAAAATGTAACATTTTCCTTTATTGAAAGCCCGAGTAACACCCCTTGGTTTTTTCTATCCTCCGGAATGAGTCCTACGCCGGCATCCAACATATATGCCGGATTTTTTGTTTTTATTTTTTTGCCTCTCAATGTGATACTGCCCGACAACATATGATCCGCGCCAAACAATGCCTGCATAACTTCTGTACGTCCGGCACCCACAAGGCCACCAAATCCAAGAATCTCACCTTTTTTTAATTCAAAACTAACATTTTTAATTTTTTCATTTGTCAAACCTTCAACCTTAAGCACTGTTTCCCCCAACGGTTTTGCTCTTTCGGGGTAATCCTCACCTAATTCACGTCCAACCATATATGCTATCAAATCTTTTTTTGTTATATCCGAAATATTTTGTGTTGTAATATATTTACCGTCACGCATAACCGTAACACGGTCGCAAATCTGAAACATTTCTTCCATTCTGTGGGTGATGAAAAGAATAGTTACCTTATCTTTTTTTAATTTATCCACAATTTTAAATAAAAGTTGTGTCTCTTTATTTGTAAGAGGCGCTGTCGGTTCGTCCATAATAAGCACCCTTGAGTTTGACATAACCGCCTTAACAATCTCAACAATCTGTTGATACGCTACGCCCAAATCACAGACGAGAGTCGCCGGGTTTAAGTCTATACCCATTTCGTCAAGAGCCTCTTTAACTCTTTTGTTCATTGCCCTTTTATTGACGAATCCTAATTTTCTTATTTCTTTACCATAAAAAATGTTTTCTGCAACGGAAAGGTAGGGGATTAAGTTAAACTCTTGATAAACGGCCACTATGCCCTCATCAATTGCCTGTATAGGATCAAACTTTTTGTGTTTTTTTCCCTTATATATAATCTCTCCCGAGGTCGGTTCTACCGCTCCTGTAATCATCTTAATAAGTGTAGATTTTCCGGCACCGTTTTCTCCTGCAAGGGCATGAATTTCACCCTCTTTGAATGCCACACTAACGCCGTCTAACGCTTTAACACCCGCATAATGCTTGCAGAGATCTTTTACTTCTAAAATGTTTTCCATCTTTTTCCTCCGCATTTTTTAATTCTTGACAATTATTATTACACCCCCAAAATGGGGGCGTAATAATTTCAACTTTTAAACTATTTTTTCTCAGCTACCTTGAGAAGTCCAACCGTTAAGTACATCTTCTTGCCAAACCGGATCCATGATGAAGTTTGATGTTACAACACCATCGCCAACAGGAACAGTACCGGATTCAATGATTTCGTTAATTGCTTCTACGCATTGTTGACCTGTAACATAAGGTGCAAGGTCTACAGTTGCTCTGTATACGCTGCCTTCTTCAGCCATTTTTGCAATAGCTTCGGGTGTAGCATCTGCGCCGCCTACAAAGAATGTTTCCATTACAGCCGGGTCAAGGTTCATAGCATTAACCGCTTCAATAGCACCAAGCGGGCCTGCATCGTTGTTACCTACAATAACGTTAACTTCCGGATGAGCTTGCATAACATCTTCTGTTATTCTCATGCCGCTTTCAGGATTATCACCTGCTTGTCTTGCAACGATTACAGAATCGGGAGCAAGTTCTAAGATTGTGT
>CAYJNC010000381.1:0-2058 GCA_964371185.1 uncultured Christensenellaceae bacterium | reverse complement strand
TTCTTCTGCCGGTTCTTCTGCCGGCGCTTCTGTCGGAACTTCTTCTGCCGGCTCTTCAACTGCTGCCGGAACTTCTTCTGCGGTTGCTTCTTCTACCGGTGCGCAAGAAACTGCAAATAATGCAATCATCAATACCGCAACGGCTAAAGCAATAATTTTTGTTTTCTTCATTTTTAGTCCTTTCGTTTTTAAGTAAAATATTTATTTAATGCTAAAAGCATTGTACAACTTGACAGATATTTTTTTTTATGCCCCCTCCTTTCTCTCCTTTTTTAAAGGAGACAACAGAACGATTTCTATTATGTTCTGCAATAGTTATATATGATGTTTCCCCACAATCAAATATGTTTGCAATGGCTAACCATATGCTCCGCACTCCTCTAAAAAATCTGCGGACAATGCCGAATAGTTAGCATATGCTAACGAAATTATATTAATTCTTTTTTTACCCTTTGTCAACAAGTATATTTAACAACGACTATTTATATACATTAATAATACCGTTTAACAGCCGATAAAAAATAATTAATGCAAATAATATTTACAGCTTTAAATGAATTATTAGTGTGCGTTTTTTTTCGTCGGCTACCTTCATTGCAATTTTTGTGAATAGTTTTAAACCGCTTTTCAGTTGCCGCCTTGCATTGTCAAAAAATCCACTCACCGATAAAAGCTGTGTGTTGGCTTTGTTTGTAAAATTTTGAGGATCGTTTATGTAAAAATGCATCATGGCGTTTTGGTTGCCGGTTTTTTTAACGTGTTTTTGAGCATATTTGATGCCCGTTTCGTTTGTTGAATCAAAAAGCAATTGTGCGTTTGAAAATTGTTTTTGCAATTTAGCTATAAGTGCCAAAACTTCATCTTCCTTAAAATATTGGAATACCCCTGCAACAACAAACAATGTGGGCGAAGAAATGTCCATATATTCGGACAAATCAATTTCGTTTACATTGCCTGAAATTAAAGTTTCGTTTTCTTTGGTACCCAAAATGTTTTTTCTGTTTTCGATTACTGAAGGAAAATCTACCTCGTAGAAGTGTGCCCCTTCGGCAACGCGCCAAGCCATAGTTTCAAGCCCGCACCCAATGCAGACTATATTGCACTTTTTGTGCCGGCTAATGTATGCGTTGACCGTTTTATCCATAGTGACCGCCCTTGAAACGGACGCCATCATAGAGTATTCCGAACTGTTAGAGACAATTTTTTCAAAATGAGGCAGTGAATTTATGCTTAGCGCTTTCTCGTCATAAAAATACTCGGGAAACCTCTTTGAAATTTCTATGCGTGCGATTAACGGTATGAATAGCGTGTCTTCTACACCGCTTAAAATATTATTATCCATAAGTTTTCCTTTCCCGAACCATTGTTTATTTTGCAGTAGTATTACCTAATTCTACCTTGTGTCCTCCTGCAAAAAACGCTTGACACAAAATATATTATACCCTATACTCTTATTGTTAGCAATAGCTAACTAAATAAGTTAGTTGAAGCTAACTTAAATTTTAAATAAGATTAACAAAACTTAAAAGTATGGGCATAAGAAAGGTAAATAAATGATAAAAATTGCAATTTACGGAAAAGGTGGTATAGGCAAGTCTACAACCACTTCAAATCTAACCGCCGCATTATCTGAAAAATACAAAGTTATGCAGATTGGGTGTGATCCAAAGGCGGATTCCACGAAGAATTTGTTGCAAAACAAAGATTTGTGCACGGTGCTTGATTGCATGAGAGAAAATGGCGAGGACATAGAATTATCAGACATCGTTGTCGAAGGATTCAACGATATAGTCTGTGTAGAAGCGGGTGGGCCGACGCCCGGGATAGGCTGTGCGGGGCTGGGCATAATTGCAACTTTTAATAAATTAGAAGAACTTAATGCCTATGAAATATACAAGCCGGACATTGTGTTTTACGATGTTTTGGGAGACGTTGTTTGCGGCGGTTTTGCAATGCCTTTAAGAAAAGGCTATGCAGACCATGTTTTCATGGTGTCATCGGGCGAGATGATGTCTTTGTTTGCGGCGGCAAACATTGCGAGGGCGGTAGAAAATTTTC
>CAYJNC010000380.1:0-2062 GCA_964371185.1 uncultured Christensenellaceae bacterium | reverse complement strand
AGGAGGTAGGTAGAATTAAGGCCTATGGCCGCACCCGTGATACCCATGTTTAAATATACTACTGTTATGTGGGTAAGCGTGAAATTTGCGATGGTCGAAATTATTGCGAAAATAAATCCGAGCATCGGCTTGCCGATTGTTACGGTAAAATATTGTCCGAAAATTTGCAGAAAAATTAAAGGAAAGCAGAAAGAAAGAGTTCTTAAATATTCTTTCGCATAAAGATGAAGAGTGTCGGTTGAACCCAACAAACCGAGTATTTCGTCGTCAAATATTAAGGTTATTACGGCGATAACGGCGCCGGTTATAATAGATATTATGAATAGATAGGTTAATTTTTCTTTTGCCTCTTGAGTTTTGCCTTCTCCGAGGTTTTTTGCGATGATGGCGTTTGCGCCGGTCGCAAACATGACCGCAATTGCAATTACCACTAAGTAAAGCGGTGAGACTATGTTTATTGCAGCCATTGCGTTTTGGTCTATAAAATTACCTGCATAAATGCTTCCTACCATAGAATAAACGGCAATAAGCAACATCATTGCCATGCTTGGCCATACAAATTTAAGCAATGAACCCGTATTAAACTTTCTTGAAATTGAATTAGTCATTTTTCTCTCCAATAAAATAAAAATCCCGTATCAAGGTAAAACCTTGCTTACGGGGAAACACCATAGACGAATTATTTCGCTGTCACCAAGAATAATTATAGTGAGGGAAGGGTGCTGTGTCAAGGAATTTTTAAGTAGTATGTTAAAATGAATAAAAACCGTCTATGTTTGAATATTGCTCCACCAACTAAACAATAGGATACTTATCGGTTATATACGCATATTGCTGTGTCAAAAAACCTTGCAATATTATCATATTACTACAGTTTTTTTCCTTGCACTATACGCATATTCCACAATAATTATTTTCCAATTTTTAATTGGCGGAGCAATAATAGTTTTTTGACAGATTAATAGGCATTCTAACAGGTGATAGTCGTTTGAAAAAAGACAGTAGCACTTTCGTACCCACTGCCTTTTTCGTATGTTGTTTTAAAAAACCCAAATTTAAAACATTTTAAAACCTGATAATTTTGCAAGTGCTTAAAATAGCTGTTTGCCACCGTCCGGGCCGGCGCTTTCGTTGAATATTTTGTCTACGCTAAATGTCCAAATTGCCCTTATCGTCATGTTCATGGTTGCAAATTTTTCTGCCACGGCGTCGAACAACGGGCCGTCTGTGTTGCGTTTTTGAACCGTGCCGTTAATTAAATAAGACTCGGTTCCCTTAACTCCCAACAAGGCTACCTTGCTATTCGCTTCTAAATTAGCGGCGGAAGTGTGCATAAATACTTCTGCAACTGCCATTGTGTTGTCGTCGACAACCATAACACTGCCCGCAACGATAGAATGCAATTCTCCGTCCTTTGAAATTGTGCTAACAACCTTTGTGCTTTCTTGATCCATAAATAACTTGCTTACATTTTCTAAATTTTTCATTCTCATACTCCTTAATCAGTAAAAATGATTGACTAAGTTTTTCTTAGTTGATAGAATGATACCATGCCACATAAACTGTGTCAATAAGGCAAAAAAGTATGAGGAGATAAGAAAATTATGAGTGAGTGTAAGGCAGTGCATTGCCCGTGTAACGAGGAATGTCCGTTGCAAAGTGCGTTGAAACAAATAGGGGGTAAATGGAAAATTCCCATAATTTGCACACTTTCCGGAGGAGAGGGCATCAGGTATAACGAACTCATGAAAAAGGTTACGGGCATAACAAACACAATGCTTGCGTCTTCTTTGAAAGAGTTAGAAAAAGATGGCTTGGTAAAAAGGGTGCAGTATAATGAAATGCCGATAAGAGTAGAGTATTTTATGACGCAAAAATCAAAAGAGCTGATACCCACGTTGCAAGAGCTTGCCATGTGGGGCATGAAATAGTCTTTCACATACTCATTGAAACCGGGCAAGTAATATGATATTCTTTAATCAAGAAATAATGGGTGTGTTGAAAGGTCTTGCAGTTCAAGGCAAAAAACGTAGCTTTAGCACAGCTAAGGCGAGGCTTTATA
>CAYJNC010000379.1:0-2064 GCA_964371185.1 uncultured Christensenellaceae bacterium | reverse complement strand
AATATAGTATAATAAGAGTTAAAGCTATAATTAGCAGAGTAACAGGGAGGTCTATAGGTTTTTGGATAAAAAGAAAGTAATCATATTGATCATTGCGATTGCCGTTAGTGCGGCATTTGTTTCGGGTTTGTTTGTATATAACTACACTTTGTATCAACAGCATGGCAACGAAATTCGTATTGATGAAGGTGCTAACTATGACGACCTTACGCAATATTTGCGTCTGGGTGATTTACAGCGCCTTATAGAAGAAAATTATTATAAAGATGTTGAAGAAAGCACGTTGGTGACGGGTGCGCTTAAAGGTGTTGTGGATTCCTTAGAAGATCCATATTCTATGTACTACACAGAAGAAGAGTATGCGGCGTATGTTGAACTATTAGGTGGAAATACCGTCGGAATAGGGGCTACGGTCACGTCGCTTACCAAAGACAGCGGATTTTTAGAAGTAACCAATGTGTATGGCGGAAGCCCGGCGCAAGAAACGGGCATTTTGGTAGGAGACATCATCACCGGAGTAAATGGTTTGGGAATCGGCCACCTCGATTATGACGGAGCGGTTGCAATGATTTCCGGACCGACGGGGTCAAGTGTGACGTTGACGGTGCAAACAGGCAACGAGGTGCGAAACGTTGAACTCACGAGGACGGAAATGAACATTCCTTTTGTGGGATATTCAATGTTAGACGACCGAGTCGGTTATTTGGTTATCTCTGAATTTCAGGGAAATTGTGTAGAGGATTTCAAAGAAGACCTTATCACGTTGAAAGAAGAGGAAGGCGCACAAGGAATCGTAATTGATTTGCGTGAAAACATGGGTGGAAACACCAATTATGCAACGGAAATATTAGACGAAATAATGCCGGAGGGGCTGCTTACATACAGCGTTGACAAGAATGACGAGAAGAATGAAATTTTCTCGGACGCAAGTTTCGACGACATTCCGATAGCCGTTTTGGTAAACGACAACACGGCGGGAGCAAGTGAGATTTTTGCGGCGGCAATAAAAGACAGGCAAAGGGGCAGTGTTATTGGCACACAGACCTATGGAAAGGCTGTTTCGCAGGCGGTTCAAGAAATGCCCTATGGTTCGGGAGGCGGCGTAAAACTCACGACAGCAACATACTTTTCGCCTAACGGAGAAGAAATTAACGGCGTTGGAGTCACACCCGACCAAGTGGTAGAGATGCAAGAGGGTGTTGAAGTAAAAACACAAGAAGACGATGCGCAGTTGCAAGCGGCATTGGCAAATGTTTTACAGGCAATAGGAGGTTGACGTATGATTGCCAACAGAATTGGTGTCATAGCAATTATAATAGAAGGCAACAGAAAAAGTGCCGAGCAGGTTAACAAAGTTTTGTCCGAACACGGAGATTGCATTTGCGGAAGAATGGGTGTTCCCAACAAGACAAGAGATTTGCATGTCATCTCTCTGATAGTCGAGGCGACGACCGAGCAAGTCGGCGCGCTCACCGGGCGGCTGGGTAATTTAGAAGGCGTGAGCGTAAAAAGTGTGCTTACAAATAAAAGTTATTCGGAAGAAAAAGCATAAATTAACATTTATTTGCAAATATAGGGAGAACATGAACAACCAAACAGAGATAATTGACAGGCTTAGAAATGAATATAAGGATACAAAAACGGCACTAAATTTTAACAATCCGTATGAACTGTTAATAGCCACAATTTTGGCTGCGCAATGCACGGATGTACGTGTCAACATAGTAACAAAAGAGTTGTTTAAAAAATATCCTTCTTCAAAAGAACTCGCCGAGGCGACGGTTTTAGAAGTGGAGGCATACATTAAAACTTGTGGTCTATACAAGGCTAAGGCAAAAAACCTTGTAGCTTGCGCAAAAGCGCTAAACGAAAATTTTTCGGGGGAAGTACCGCATACCGAAAAAGAACTCACATCGTTGGCAGGAGTTGGCAGGAAAACGGCAAATGTTGTGCTGGCGTTTGCATTCTTCATACCGGCGTTCCCGGTCGATACCCATGTTAAAAGGGTTTCAAAGCGAATTGGTTTTGCCCACTCCGATAATCCGGACAAGGTTGAGGCCGAGT
>CAYJNC010000378.1:0-2085 GCA_964371185.1 uncultured Christensenellaceae bacterium | reverse complement strand
TAAGCTATTCTAAATTCATGAATGGCATGAAAAAGTGCGGCGTAGATTTAAACCGTAAAATATTAGCAGACATGGCTGTAAATGATAAAGCGGCGTTCAAAAAACTTGCAGAAGCTGCTAAAGCACAGGTTTAAGCCGACATTCGGATTGTAGAAGATAACCGTTAACAGATAAATATTGAGCGGTGATCTAAATATCGCTTTTGATGGTAATATCAGTATTATCATAAAAATAATTATTGGAGGGGTTATCTATTAAGATAGCTCCTTTTTTAAAAGGCATACAAGGTGGAAAGTTTGAAAGAAATTGTTAGCCATACAAATGCTTACGTCAAAGAACTGAAGGCATTGAAAAACAAAAAGTTCAGGGATGAATTTGCAAAATATATTATTGAAGGCCATAGGGTAATAGACGAGGCTTTTTTGTACAACCAACAAATAGAGGCTGTTTTGGTTTCGGATAAAACATCAAAAACCGCTGTTATGGCGCAAGAAAGTGGTGTCAAAACCATTTATGTTCCTCACGAAATAATTCATGCAATTTCAGACACAAAGTCTCCGCCAAAAGAAATTGCTTGTATTTTAAAAGGGCAACCTAATAAAAGTTTGAAGGGTAATTTTTTTATTGCCTTAGACAGGGTTTCAGACCCTAAGAATTTAGGCACAATAATAAGAACCGCCGACGCCGCCGGTGTAACCGGCGTGATAATATCAAATGACAGCGCAGACTATTTTTCGCCAAAGGCACAACGTGCGGCAATGGGTAGCACATTTCACATAGATATCTGTGTGGGTGACTTAGCAACCGAGCTTAAAGCTTTTAAGGAAGAAGGCGGAGTTGTGGTGGTAGGTGATTTAACCGCAAAAAGTGAATTGCAAGCAGAGTTTTCAAAAGTTTGCTTTGTGGTTGGAAACGAAGGCGCCGGCATAACCGAAGAAATAGCACACTTAGCAGACGTTCGCTATAAATTGCCGATTTACGGCAAAGCCGAAAGTTTAAATGTGAGTGTGGCGGCCGGTATTATGCTGTATGATATTAAACGAAGATTGAAGGGATAATTTTTATGTTGCAAGAACAAATTAAAGATGTTGCAAAAGCAGAAATAGATGCGGCAAAAAGCAGCGTTGAGCTCGACGCCGTCCGTGTTAAGTATTTAGGAAAAAAAGGCGAAATCACCGCATTGTCAAAGCAAATGGGGGGGCTTTCAAAAGAAGAAAGACCGGCATTTGGGCAAATGTTGAACGAGTTGCGTAATTATGTTGAAGGCGAACTCGCAAACAAAATTGCGGAGATTAAAAAACAAGAAAACGATGCAAAATTAAAAAGCGAAAGAATAGACATTTCTTTGCCCGGAAAAGCAGTTATGCCGGGTAGCTTGCATCCGCTTACACAGGTGTATCACGAACTTAGAGAGATATTTTTATCTATGGGATTCGATGTTTTTGAAGGCCCTGAGGTAGAATATGATAAATACAATTTTGAAATGTTAAACATTCCGAAAGATCATCCGGCAAGAGACATGCAAGACACTTTTTATGTAAGTGACGATGTAGTGCTAAGGACGCATACGTCTCCCGTTCAGGTGCGTACAATGCTTAAAAACAAACCGCCGATTCGTATGATTTGCCCGGGTAGGGTGTTTAGGTGTGACGATGTAGACGCAACGCATTCACCTGTTTTTATGCAACTTGAAGGCTTGGTGATAGACAAAAAAATACGTTTTTCCGACCTCAAAGGCACAATTAATTCTTTTTTAAGCAGTTATTACGGTGAGAAGGTGAAAACAAAGTTTCGACCGGGGTTCTTCCCGTTTACAGAGCCGTCTGCCGAGGTAGACGTTTCCTGTACGGTTTGCGCAGGTAAGGGCTGTTCTGCCTGCAAGGGTGCCGGCATGATAGAAGTGCTTGGCTGTGGAATTGTTAACCCGATAGTACTTGAAAACTGCGGGATAGATTCTAACGAGTATTCGGGGTTTGCGTTTGGTTTGGGTATAGACAGACTGGCAAACACGAAATATGGCATCACAGACATTAGGTTGTTATACGAAAACGATATTCGTTTCTTGCATCAATTTGTTTAATTAGA
>CAYJNC010000377.1:0-2085 GCA_964371185.1 uncultured Christensenellaceae bacterium | reverse complement strand
CCTGGGCATTGTATAGGTGCAACCCGACATTAAAAGATGAAGGCAAAAACCCGTTCACCTTAGATTCAAAAGAGCCTACAGCAGACTTCCAAGAATTTATCATGAGCGAAACAAGATACAGATCTCTTAAACAATTGTTCCCCGATATTGCTGATGAATTATTAGTAAAAACCGAGGAAGATGCAAAAGAGCGTTATGCATACTATAAACGTATGGCAGACGACAAATAAACTGTGTCATAACGATTAGTACATCAAAACAGAGTTGCCAAACGGCAACTCTGTTTTTTGTCGTAATACCAATCTTTTTTGGGGGGGGTTATAATTCTTTGCACAAACATAGGGTGAACACAAGCTATTTTTATCTTTTGTACCCATAACTTAAGAAATGCGTAGTATTTCTTGGGTTCTTAGGGAACTTGTTCCCTAAGCAGGTGTGGACGGAGTCCACGGTCTTTAGATTTTATAGGTTTTAAGGGTTTTTACCCAACATAAAAGCCATAACGTATGTTTTCGTTATGGCTTTTGTAGGTTGTTTATTAAATACTATATGGTTATTTCTTAACTACTTTCATCGCTTTTTCAACAACGTTTTCTACTGTGAAACCGAAGTTTTTAAACAAAGTTGCAGCCGGTGCAGATGCGCCGTAGTGGTCTATTGTTACATACTCGCCGTCGAATCCAACAAATTTTGCCCAACCAAACGATGATCCGGCCTCAACCGCTACCCTCGATAATACTTCTTTAGGTAGTACTGCTTGTCTGTAAGCTTCGTCTTGTTCCAAGAACAATTCGACACAAGGCATAGAAACAACACGAGCGTTAACGCCTTTTTTCGCCAATTCCTCTGCCGCATCCATGCTTAAAGAAACTTCGCTACCCGTAGCAATGAGGATTACGTCGGGTGTGCAGTCTGTGTCTTTTAAGATGTAGCCGCCTTTTAAGGCAACTTTGCCGTCTGTGCCAAGTTGTGGAAGTGGTTGACGTGTGAGCGCGATTGCGTTAGGTGCTTTTGCCGTCATAGCAAAGCTGTATGCCGCCGCCGTCTCTTTTGTGTCTGCCGGACGCCACGTATATACGCCGGGTGTTGCACGCAATGCCGCCAAATGTTCTATGGGCTCATGTGTCGGGCCGTCTTCGCCAACGCCGATAGAATCATGAGTCAAAACATAAGTTACGGGTTGTTGCATAAGTGCAGACATACGAATTGCGCCTTTCATGTAGTCGCTGAATACAAGGAAAGTTGCGCAATAGGGAGTCACACCACCGTGTAGGCTCATACCATTACAAATTGCAGCCATTGCAAATTCACGAATGCCGAAGTGTATGTTTTTACCCGAGTAAGTTTGCTTAGAGAAGAACTCTTTGCCTTTTAACTCCGAGTTGTTTGCGGGTGCAAGGTCGGCACTGCCGCCCATTAAGTTTGGCACTATGTTTGCCAATTTGTTTAAAACGTCGCCCGAAGATTGACGAGTAGCAACGGGTTTGTCTTCGCAAGCCCAATAGTTTTCATCGTCGAATATGCTTGCATCAATTGCGCTCATATATTGACGATATTTCTTTTCAAGCTCGGGATATTCGTTTTTGTATTTAGAATAAAGCTCGTTCCATTGGTTTTCTTCTTCCGAGAAAACGTTTTGAAGTTCAGCAATGTGCTTTTTAACTTCCTTAGGCATAACAAATGCTTCTTTGTTTTCCCAACCGAGGAAATTTTTCATTTCGTCTATGTTTTCTTGACCCAAAGGAGCACCATGGCTTGCGGCACTGCCTTGTTTTGCGGGGCAACCATATGCAATTGAAGTTTTTATTATGATGAGTGAAGGCTTGCCTTTTTCTGCCTTAGCTTCGGCAATGGCTTCGCCGATTGCTTTTAAGTCGGTGTTGCCGTCTTCAACTTCTAAAACCTGCCAACCGTATGCTTTATAACGTTTTTTAACGTCTTCGTCAAAAGTAACGTCTATGTCGCCTTCTATTGTGATGTTGTTTTTATCGTAGAGAACGATTAATTTGCCTAAACCAAGAGTACCGGCAAGGGAACTTGCTTCTGCCGAAACACCTTCTTGTAAACAACCGTCTCCTGTTAGTG
>CAYJNC010000376.1:0-2094 GCA_964371185.1 uncultured Christensenellaceae bacterium | reverse complement strand
CTCAAATCATCGCTTGCTCTGCTCTTCTTACAACAACAATGAGCACAATGAAAGATGTTGTTGCTTACGCAGAAGAAAAAGGTGTTCGCGGTAGCATAAAAATTATGGTTGGTGGTGCACCTGTTACACAAAACTTCTGTGACACTATCGGCGCCGATTGCTACACTCCCGATGCGGCTTCTGCAAGTGATGCGGCATTGAAATTGTGTGCAGAATAATTTAAAATAACATAGTTTAAAAAACCTAAGTTGCGTTTGTGGCTTAGGTTTTTTGTTTGAAAAATTATTTAATTTTTAGAAAATAAAAAAATGCGGTGACATAAAAGCCACCACATTTATTTTAAATTATATTTTAGAAAAGTCCGAACGTAGTTGTTGCGATGCTCAAATATGCAAGGCCGATTATCACTATAACCAAAGCGATTGCGCTTAATACTGTAGAAATAATACCGATAATGAAAGCGGCTGTTCCTAAGTAGCGAACTGTGTTGTTGCCATTTGGAACCATAGGCACACGGTTCATTACCTTGCGACCGAGTATCAAACCGACGATAGCAAGTGCTAAGCCGATGTAGGGTACGAATAAACCGAGTATCGCACAAATAAGACCGACGATAGCAATGGTCATAGATTCTTGAGCCTGCGGTGAAGGCGGAGCCTGTTGGTAGGGCTGTCCTTGAGGCTGTTGGTATTGCCCTTGTTGTTGGTATTGCCCCTGTTGTTGGTATTGCCCCTGTTGGGGTTGACCTTGTTGTTGATATTGCCCCTGTTGTTGGTATTGCCCCTGTTGGGGTTGACCTTGCTGGGGTTGATATTGTTGATAATGCTGAGGTCCCGATTGCGGGTTTTGCCCTGCAGTATTAGCACCATCCTGAGGGGGCATATATTGTTGCTCTTGTTGCGGTGCATATTGTGGTACCTCTTGACCGATTGCTACCGGCTCGTTACAATGCGGACATGTGGTGGTAGTGTCGTCGATGTTTTGATTACATTTTTTACAAATCATAGTAATACTCCTTTCAAATGTTGAATTTGTTGCTAATTTAAGTATATCTGACAAGTAAACATAAGTAAAGAAATTTTCTGTTTGAAAAAATAATCAAATAAAATAATTTTATTTACTATCTGCTCATGAAGAGCGGTTTTAAGTGTGATATAATAATATGGGTGTGTTGAAAAAGTCATAATTTCGCAATTTCATCGCCTTGACTTGCATTTTAGCGTTAAAAAGCCTCGCCTTAGCGGTGCTAAAGCTATGTATTTTGTCTTAACTGCAAGCCCGTTCGACAAAATTTCATAAATCGAACTTTCTCAAAACACCCAATATATGAATAAGATGAAAGGAGATTTTTTTATGAAACTGATGTTTGCTTCTGATTTTCACGGTTCGGCATATTATTGCAAAAAAACTATAGATATTTTTAAAGAAGAAAGTGCCGAGCGCTTAATACTACTCGGAGACATACTATACCATGGTCCAAGAAACCCATTGCCAAAGGATTATGACCCAAAGGAAGTGGCGCAAATGTTAAATGACATAAAAGAAAAACTGTTGTGTGTGCAAGGAAATTGCGATTCTGCCGTCGATCAGATGGTTTTGGAATTTCCTATTTTGGCGGAATATGCCACCATCTACGAAAAAGGAAAGGTGTTTTTCTTGACCCATGGGCATAAATATAACATAGAAACACCGCCGCTTTTAAACAAGGGAGACATACTGATTCATGGGCATACACACGTTCCCACGGTGTACGACACAAAAAGTTTTATTTATATAAATCCGGGTTCGGTGTCTTTGCCGAAAGAAAATTCCGATAACAGCTACATGATTTACGAAGACGGTTGCTTTACAATAAAAAGTTTGGACGGTAAGATAATAAACAAGTATTCAATATAGCGAACAAAAAAGGAGGTTTTTTTATGAAAAATCGTATACAAATAAAGCCGGAGGAATTTAACGAAAGTGCATGGCGGTTAATTGGCAAAAACTGGATGTTAATAACGGCGCAAAAGGAAGATAAAGTAAACACTATGACGGCTTCTTGGGGCGGATTTGGTGTTATGTGGGGCAAAAATGTTGTGTTTGTGGTTATAC
>CAYJNC010000375.1:0-2108 GCA_964371185.1 uncultured Christensenellaceae bacterium | reverse complement strand
ACGGCGTTTGTTCGGGCAAGCTATCGCTCATCACTTCAGGCATCGCCGAAACATCAGCGTTTTGTAGAGATGGCAAGGGCGCTTGGAGTGAAAGATGCAAGCAAACCGGAAGATTTCACAAATGAGCTTGAAAAACTAATGGTAGATTGCGGAGTGGACAATTTGAAAATGAGCGATTATGGCATTAAAAAAGAAGATTTAAGAAAATATGCCGAATTATCGTACGCTGCTATGGGTGCGCTTTTCACGTTAGACAGAAAGCAACTTGAATTGGAAGATACCCTTGCTATCTTTGAAAAATCATACAGATAAAAAAGATATAGCAAAAAACAGATTAAAATGCGCAATCCGCAAAGGAGATTTGAACAAAACTTTGCGGATTGTTTTTTTATTCGATTTTGAAAAATTAAATATGAAAATTTAGGAAGAAAAACATATCGGGTTGAGGTATAATAAAAAATACAGAAGGAGGGCTGTGTGTATGCAAAATGCCGATTTTGAAAAGTTATACAATGCCGTGGCATCAAACGATACTAAGTATGACGGTGTGTTTTTTTATGCGGTAAAAACCACGGGAATATTTTGTCGTCCTTCTTGCAAGTCTAAATTACCCAAAAAGGAAAACATTGAGTTTTATTCGACGGCGAAAGAGGCTCAAGCGCAAGGATACAGGGCGTGTAAGCGTTGTCGGAGCGATTTACCCGGCTATCAACCGCTTAAAGAGATTGCGGCGAAGCTAAAGACGTTGATAGACGAAGCAAACAACGATATTTTAGAATTGAATTCAAGAATAGACAAACAAGGGTTGTCTAAAAAACGCATGGTAGAAGTGTTTAAAGAGGAATATGGCGTGACGCCGACGGAATATATAAACGGGCTGAGGTTTGAAAAGGCGAAACAACTTCTAAGGTGCACGGACGACGATGTAATAGACATAGCCTATGAGATAGGGTTTGACAGCTTGTCGGCATTTTATAGTTTTTTCAAAAAAAGGGCGAATGTGTCGCCGCTTGCGTATAGAAAGGAAGGTTGTGTATGAGTGGGTTTGCCGTATATGAAACGAAGATTGGAAATTTCAAAATAGAATACGAAGAAGGGTATGTTACGGCGTTGAAAAAAATTGTCGGCGAAGCGGAAGAATGCCCGGGTGAAAAAAATGAACTCACCGAAAAAACTTATATTCAACTGATAGAATATTTAGACGGCAAAAGGAAAAATTTTGATATTCCTTTCAAGCTAAAAGGCACAGATTTTATGAAGAAGGTTTGGGGAGAATTGTGCAACATACCTTACGGCGAAACGCGGAGTTACAAAGACGTAGCCTGTGCGATAGGCGATCAAAATGCGAGCCGTGCGGTGGGAAGTGCCAACAACAAAAACCCTTTGCACTTGATTGTGCCTTGTCATAGGGTGGTAGGAAGCGGAGGAAAACTTGTTGGGTATGCGGGCGGTTTGCCTATGAAAGAATTTTTGCTGGATATGGAATCGAGAAACAAATAGCGGATAAACGGCAATTTGCGACGGTGCTTATATATGCGCAAAACGGATATGGGGAGAGAAAAATATGAGTAAGTTTGTTGTTTTGTTTGAAGTTATACCAACGAAAGAGGGGAAAGCAAGGTACTTAGAGCTTGCGGCATTTTTGCGGCCCATGCTTGCCGATTTTGAAGGTTTTATAAGTGCGGAAAGGTTTCAAAGTTTGGCGAACGAAGACAAAATATTGTCTATGAACGTTTGGGAAAGCGAAGAGGCGTTGACGAGATGGAAAAATGTAACAGAGCATAAAATGAGCCAAATCGAAGGAAAAACCAAGTTGTTTGAAAGTTATAAAATTTCTGTTGCGAAAATTGTTAGAGAGTATACGGAAAAAGATTAATATATTTAGGTGAAACCGATGATAATAAGTGCGACACGCAGAACAGACCTCCCTTCATATTACGGAGAATGGTTTGTTAATAGGCTAAAAGAGGGCTATGTTTTAATACAAAACCCGTATAATTCCGACAGATACAGCAAGGCTATACTAACACGAGATGCCGTAGATATCATTGTTTTTTGGACGAAAAACCCCATACCTTTTTTAAAATACTTGCCAAAGATAGACGAAA
>CAYJNC010000374.1:1521-2113 GCA_964371185.1 uncultured Christensenellaceae bacterium | reverse complement strand
TGTGTTTAATAGGTTATTACTTATCGCATTTATAGACATATCTCTTCTCCCAATAAACGACATTTAAGTCTTAGACTTGTATATCTATGCCCGTGATATCTGCAACTTCATTGCCAAATACAATTTCTCGTGCATTTAGCGGTGTTGCCTTTTCTTCCATAGTTTGCACCATAACCGCTTCTACCGTAAAACCGCTTTCACGCATGGTTTTAATAAAATCGGCCTTAGAATTTTTTAAGTACGCTACCACTTCTTCATTTTCTACTCGGAAGTTAATTTCAAGTTTGTTGTCGGCAGATTTTAACACCGTTTCGATTCTTCCAATATTCTGCGTGTCAAGGGCAATCAAAACTGTAATGTTTTCTTTTTCGCCTTCTTTTCTTTTTGCATTTTTTTCAAAAACGAATAACTCTGCATTTTGTTTTTTTCCATTATTATCCATAGGTATTTGAAAATAATAGAAATTTTCCATCTGAGCACCCATGCGCACTTGTGCGGCAACGTCTCCTGCTTTTTGTGCCGCCGGGCTGTTTTCGCCAACAATCCGTGCGATATCGCCCCTGATTGTTTCTGCTACTTGCGGTTGGTTCTT
>CAYJNC010000374.1:1134-1437 GCA_964371185.1 uncultured Christensenellaceae bacterium | reverse complement strand
CTACACCCCCATTTGGCTTTACCTGCATAAATAATTTGTCCAACGTAGATAAAACCTGAGAAACTTCTTGTGCCACTGCCGAATTATTACCCGTTAAAGCTTCGGCATTCATCGGACCGTTTTGCGCTTCTTGCGCCTTTGTTTGTATATATATATCTTTTAACACCGTAGCAACAATTTCTTTTTGCGCAGGTGGCAGATTAGCAACCAGTTTCGCTATCTGAGCATCGGCCTGTTCTTGGGGCATACCTTTCAACGTTGCCAACCCCTCCTTGAAAACAGCACTTTCAAACAAAGTCGTTA
>CAYJNC010000374.1:0-1118 GCA_964371185.1 uncultured Christensenellaceae bacterium | reverse complement strand
TCTGAAACAACCGCCTTAACAAAGCCTTCAACAGTGTTGTCTGCAATTTGCGACATTCCTTGTTGGGCAATATTTTGTGCCGTATTCTTGCTTTGTGCGGCCTGCCCACCCTCGTTTAGCAGAGAAGTAAGCTGTGCTATGTCGCTGTTTAAACTTCCGTTTTCGTTCATCCATTTTGTGATGACGGCAACATTTTCTTTTGTAGGTGCAATGTTGTTGTCCGCCATAAAAATCGCAAGGTTTGTGGGCAACTCCGGAAAAGCAGCAGCAATTTGCGCCAAATTTGCAATGCTTGTTGGCGTCGGCCGTATGCCATATTGCGATAAAACTTGTGCAGCATTTTGGTTTAACGCAGAAGGTGCCACACCCATTTTCATAAGGAAAACTTGTGTTTCGTTTGCATCTAAGTTAACGGTCTGTCCGTTTATCGTAGATAATTGCAACCGTACAGTGCTCCCATTTTTTTCGGTAATACTTAAGGCTACACTATCCCCTTTTTGCACAATGTTTTCGCTCGCAAAGCGAGCTTGCACCGTTGTACCGTCTTGCATTTGAAGCGTTACGCTGTTTCCTTTCACAGAAACAACACTCGCCTCCACAACATCTCCCGCAACAGAATTTGCAAAAGGCAATCTTGGCTGTGCACCATTTTGATCGGTAATTTTATTTTGCTGAATGTTTACAACACCCGAAACCTGCATGTTGCCTCCCACAATTATTTTTTATATCTTGTATATTTACTCTTACTTAGGCTATAATATATCAAAACACGATGACGGAGAATGCATGATATGAAAAACCCAAGAAATACTCAAGCCACAGCCCTCAAGTTCGACCCACTAAAGGATTCCGCCCCCATCATTTCCGCACTTGGCTTTGGCCACGTTGCCGATCGTATTATTAAAACGGCCAAAGAAAATGATGTTCCTATTGTCGAAAACCAACCATTATCAGAAGTTCTAACACATCTATCGGTCGGAGATTCCATACCTCCACGTCTATACGAAGCCGTCGCCAATATCTTAGCCTATATCAGTCATAAAGACGGCACTTACCGTAAGTACGATCTTTAATTTGAAAACTCTCTTTATACATACCCCGTTCGTGCGTAAAATATT
>CAYJNC010000373.1:0-2126 GCA_964371185.1 uncultured Christensenellaceae bacterium | reverse complement strand
TACTTTAGCACCTATCTCCTCCGGTTCGGAAAAAAAGACTTTCATGTCTATATATGGTCTTGCCCCCGAAAGTTGATCCGCTTTTAAAGTTAGAACAAATATGATAAACTAACAAAAAGGAGTAATAAAAATGGCTAGAAAAAGCTACAATATTGAACAAATTATCATAAAACTTAGAGAAGTGGAATTATTTTGTGGGCAAGGAAAAACAATAGAAGAGGCATGCAGACAAATCGAAATTACCCAACAGACTTATTACCGTTGGCGCAAACAATATGGTGGTATGCAAACCTCAGATGCTAAACGATTAAAAGAAATTGAAAAGGAAAATGAGCGACTAAAAAAGCTAGTCGCTGAGCAAGCGCTTGATATTGCAATTTTAAAAGATGTAAACTCAAAAAAATTTTAAGTCCGATTAAGCGAAAAGCGGCTGTCAAATACGTTATAGAAAAATACAACATTAGTGAAAGACAGGCTTGTCGGACGTTAAACATTAGTCGAAACAGTTACCGCTATCAAGCTATTAAACGATCTGATGAAGACGAAGTGCGAACCGAAATAATCTATCTCGCCACCAATTTTGGTAGGGTGGGATACCGCATGGTCACAGACATGATGAGAAACAACGGACGTAAAATCAATCATAAGAGAGTTGAGCGGATTTGGAGAGAAGAAGGTCTTAAATTACCTAAAAAGCAACTGAAAAAACGTCGATTATGGTTAAACGATGGAAGTGTTGTGCGCTTGCGCGCCGAACATAAAAATCATATTTGGAGCTATGATTTTGTTGAGGATAAAACGATGGACGGTAAAAAAATACGATTTTTAAATATTATAGACGAATTTGAGCATAAATGTATTTCAAGCATTCCAAAGCGAAACTGGAGAAATAATGATGTTATTGAAGCCTTAGCAAATGCCATGTTTCTAAATGGTACCCCCGAGTATTTGCGCAGTGATAACGGTTCTGAATTTACGGCTAATAAAATTAGACAGTGGCTATCAAATGCTGGTGTAATAACGGCATATATCGAACCCGGTTCACCTTGGGAAAACGGATTTTGTGAGAGTTTTAATGCTAGGATGAGAGATGAATTTTTAAATGGCGAATTGTTTGGAAATATGTATGAGGCTAAAATTTTGACAAAGAGGTGGGTAAAATATTATAATGAAATAAGACCTCATAGTAGCCTCGGTGGTAGACCTCCTGCACCACAAACAATTATACCTTATACAGCATTATATAGCATAACTTGATTTGTTGTTTTCCAACAGAAAGTATACCTGTTTGATACAACTTGACATCTAATACATAAATGCTCAGAAACTATCAAATATGGCGCAAGGATTTTTATATAAAAAAGTGGCATGCTAACTTTAATTTTGGAGCATAAAATGGGGGCATTTCAGCTTCCTCGGTCACTATGTGTAATACACCCTCTTAAATCACATCTTAATAATGCGTTAGTATAACTATCGTTTACCATTTCGGTTTTCATGTTGTCCGCTAAACTTAGTCCTAAGCAAGCGTTATCAAAACAGTCGAAGATTCCACTTGCATATACTTTGCCGTCTTTGCAAATGAACCGAGTAATATCTGTGACGGTTTTTTTGCACGGTTCGTCTGAAGCAAAATTCCTTTTTACTAAATCATCCGATTTTTGTGCATTTTTATCAGCTTTTGTTAGTCCTTTTGGTTTGCAGACATTCTGTAAAAGTCCGTTTTCCCTCATAACCTTTGCCACTGTGTTGTAGCAATATTTACATTCGTAATCATATATCAACTTCTCGTACATTCTCTTCTTCCATATGTATGGTTATACACGTCATCTTCCAATATTGCCTGTATATTTGCCAAAAGTTCGGCGTATTTGTAAGGTTGCTCTTTTGATTTCATATGTTTTTTATAGCCACCGTAGCTTACATCAAGAATTCTGCAATACATTGACATTTCACCTACACCTGCATTATTTGCTATATATTTAAATCTCAGATTCTTCCCTACTTCTTTTGGCGACCTGCGAAAAAAACTGTTGCTTCCTCTAATATTTTTCGTTCCTTATGCAACTGAAGATTTTCACTTTTAATCATTGCATTTTCCTCTTTTAGCGCTTTTATCTGCTCTG
>CAYJNC010000372.1:0-2136 GCA_964371185.1 uncultured Christensenellaceae bacterium | reverse complement strand
GGGTTTCCTCTACGTCTATCCAACGCTCCGAAACACTCTTACGCAAAAGCTCTGCATAATCGTCGCCTAAGCAAGCAAGCCCTTTGCAAACAGTTTGCATAGACTTGTCGAAATTGTATTCCGTGTGCACATCGGCAACCAAAGGAGCGTAAATGTCATACATGTTAAGTGTGTCTACCTTCAATATGCTTTTTCGCAGGCTGACATAGTTGTGCATGGTGGGCAGGTTTTCATGAACCGATTTTATGAGGTTGTCATACAAAGCAACGGGGACATTGTCTGAGAATAACGCTTTTTGAATGGCGCTGTCAAACTTCTTTGCCTTTGCATAGAAAATATCTTTTTTAACGGAAGCCGCATAAGCCGTGCTTATGGTGTTGATGTATTGCTTGTACGATTTATAAAAGGTGTTATACGCCTGATTTCTTATGTTGCGGTCATAAGACTGCATCATCACAATATATGAACCGTGTGTCAGAGGAACCCTTTTGCCTTCTTCGTTTTTAACCGTGCCGAACTTCATGTCGGCATTGTTAAGCATGGTGAAAATGTCTTTTGGCGCACCGGCCATTTCGCCCGTCATAGAAAGCAAGCGTTCTTCCTTTTCGGATAAAACATGTGCCTTTGCACGAAGCAATTCTTTTAACATGAACTCGTAGTTTTGTAGGTTTGCAAGTTTTTTGTTCGCAACAAAATTAGAACATCCTTTGCACTTTCCGCCTTTTTTACAGCTGTTTGGGTTGCGACCTTTTTTGCAACTACCCAAATTTTTGGCTTGCTTTAAAAACCCTTCGAGAACACCGTCTTTTAGTTTAAGCAATGTCGGGTTTATGAAACTTAGCGCCGAAGACAGACGAACATTAATTTCGGTCGCGCGTGACACCATCGCCTGATGTTTCGCAACGCCGTTGTCTTCGTCTCTTCTCATACGGGCATAAACATACAAATTAGCGGCAATATGCTCTAACTTTTCTGCCAAAAATAATGCGTCGCACAAATGGTTTGCATCTTTGGTGAGCGTTTTTTTCATTTTGGGAATATCTTTAAAAGAATCGTCGAGCAGAATAAAATCTTGTTCCCAATCGGCATCTGTGTTGTAGATGTCTTCTAATTTCCAAGTGTATTTTTCTTCAATATTCTTTCTGTTTTTTATCATCGTACTAACCTCTTTTTTATTAAAAATTGTATTAGCGTTATATATTATAATACCCCAAAAATCGGCGGTTTAACAATATTGTTCGTTTTGGCAAACGCCCGTTTTTTTCGGGTGTTCGCCAAAGTTTATCAGTTTCTTTGTGCGTGAAGCGGTGCCGGAATACGGCCGCCACGGGCTATGAAATCTTCTGCGCTGTTTGTGTTGTAGGGCATTATGGGTGCAGTGCCCAAAAGTCCGCCAAAGTCTACTATGTCGCCGATTGTTTTGTCGGGAACGGGTATGACCCTAACTGCGGTGGTTTTGGTGTTGACAACACCAATTGCCATCTCGTCGGCGATTATTGCCGAAATGGTAGAGGCGGGAATGTCTCCCGGCAGGGCTATCATGTCTAACCCGACAGAGCAAACACAGGTCATGGCCTCTAATTTCTCGAGCGTAAGAGCGCCTTCTTTAACCGCGTGTATCATGCCGGCATCTTCACTTACCGGGATAAATGCACCCGAAAGTCCGCCGACGTGGGAAGAAGCCATTATGCCACCTTTTTTAACGGCATCGTTTAGAAGTGCGAGTGCGGCGGTAGTGCCGTGCGCACCGCAAATTGAAAGCCCCATTTCTTCCAATATATGCGCAACGCTGTCGCCCATTTCAGGGGTAGGTGCTAAGGATAGGTCTATAATGCCGAAAGGAACGTTTAGGCGGCTGCTTGCCTCTTGTGCAACAAGTTGTCCCATGCGGGTAATATGAAACGCAGTGCGTTTGATTGTCCGAGCAACATCGTCAAAGGGAGCGCCCTTGCAACTTTCGAGTGCAACCTTAACAACGCCCGGGCCGGAAACACCCACGTTAATAACGCATTCGCCTTCGCCGATTCCATGTAGAGCGCCTGCCATAAAGGGGTTGTCTTCGACGGCATTTGCAAAAACTACAAGTTTTGCCGCTCCTATGCCGTTGTTATCCTTTGTGTTTTGTGCGGTTTGCTT
>CAYJNC010000371.1:519-2150 GCA_964371185.1 uncultured Christensenellaceae bacterium | reverse complement strand
AACCCGGCAACAAAATCGTTGAAATCATTGCTGTATTCGGCTATTATAGCCGAATCATGTTTGTATACGTTTAGTGCTCTATCCTCAAAATATACCATTTCATCCGTTACTTCTATCGGCTCTTGCGCAAACGTTCGCCCGGCAGGCATACCATACAAAGATGGTTGTTGCACTTCAACGGCCATCAAATTTTCCGCAACTTGCATGTCCAACATAATAACAGCTGCAACAACACACACTATTATAATTATTGCTAAAAAGGCTATCCACAGTATTATATTTTTTGCGCCCGTGTCATTCTTTTGTTTAATCATAATAACTCAACTCCACATTTTTGGGTAAGTTTTCTATCACAGCAGCACTTAACTCCTTTGATACATATATTTTTCTTAAAGATTCACAACCGTAAAACGCATGTTCTAAAACACTTTCTATTGTCTTTGGCAAAACAATTTCTTTAATCCCCGTACAATTTAAAAACGCATGACCGCCCAAAACTTTTAAACTTTTGCCTAAATCAACAGATTTTATTCCGGTACAACCGCTAAATGTCGCCGTACCGATTTCTTCTACGCCATCGGGCAGGGAAACTTCTTCAAAAGATTTACACCCCTCAAAGGCATAGCTTCCGATTCGCGTAAGGTTGTCACACCCGGTAAAAATATTTTGATTCAAGTTTGCACAGTTGAAAAAAGCATAATCACCTATAGTTGTAATGGAATTTGGTAGTTTGACGATTTGCAAGTTTTCGCAATCAAAAAATAAACTCTTACGAACTTTTTTGATGCCTTCTTCCATATTAATTTTTTCTAAATACTTGTTGTGCCTGTAACCATCTTCATCAAGCGCGTTATATTGTGATTTATCAAGAAAAACCTCTGTCGGGTGGAAAGGTATCGGCAGATAATCATCATCTTTATTTAACACAAAATCTTCCGAGTACACAGGACAGCATGTCCCACCTTTTTCCGCGCTCACATATCCATATACTCTGCTTTCTTTTCCTATTGTGATTGTTTCTCTTGCTACTACTGAAACAATTTTACCGCTTTCGCCGATAACGCAATTTTCGCCGATAACAATTTCCGTTTGTGAAAACAACGTTCCGAGCACCCTGCAATTATTTCCCAGCACAATAGCGCGTTCGGCAAAAATATTTCCGTTCACAACTGCATTATCACATACTCTTACAACATCGTGGCTTCTGATATCACCCAGCAAATGATAATCTTCAACAAGTGTTATGGCCTTATTCGAGACAGCCGAGCGTTCTATTTCTTTTTTCTTTTCATCAGTGGCACATTTTTCATCGAGAAATTCGGTGCCATATAATATTTCTTGCGATATAAAAGTATTTTTCACAGGCTCAACATTGGGTATATCGTGATTAGGATACATTCCAAAATAGTTTTCGGGTGAGTATATCCTTCTAAAAGAAATATTTTTTCCCAGCATAATAGCCGTCTCGCTCGAAACGCTCACCCCAAGATCCGCATCATCATACACCGCTACCGTGCCAATGGCATCTGCCCACCGCACAATATTGGTATTATAGCCGATTATTAGGTTGCCACGGCAAAATACCGCCCTAACCGAGGGTATGTTATTTAATATAGCATTGTTGCAAGCAT
>CAYJNC010000371.1:0-509 GCA_964371185.1 uncultured Christensenellaceae bacterium | reverse complement strand
ATAAATCTCTTTTTCAAAAAACGTATCCGCTTTTGGGTTGAACTCGTTTGTGTTAGCATAAACAATATTCTCGCAATTTTTGGGCAATACTTCCCCTTTGCCCGTCTCGAAAATTTCTTCTCTTTTTGAAAACTGCATAAATCCCGAGCCATCATAGGTTTCTAACGCTTTTTCAACCATATTGGAAAAAGACTTTGCAAAATATCTTGCATCTTTTTCCCTGTCTTGATTTATAAATATTGGTTTTGCTTTAATTTTTTTATAAAACACATAACTCAACCATATCGGAAAAGTAAGCATTATTATAAACAATATAAGAAACAGTATATCCATTTTATTCCTCTTTTTCCATTCTCTCTTCTGCCGTAAATCTTACTGTTTTAACCCACTTTACCTCTCTACCGAATACCAAATCCGCAATTGCATCAAGATACCCAAGGCTGATGTGCCAAGTATAGAAATAAAAGTTAAAGGATAACAAAGGCAAAAGCTTTACATCAGGGTTGTTG
>CAYJNC010000370.1:0-2154 GCA_964371185.1 uncultured Christensenellaceae bacterium | reverse complement strand
GTTGCATTGCCATTTGGGTGGTGAGGCGGTGGCATCGGCAATTGCAGAGCTTTTATTGGGGCATAAAAACCCTTGTGGCAAGTTGGCGGAAACCTATATTTCTAACATAGAAGACAACCCTTCCTACCGTTTTTTTAACAACGATGTAAGGAATGTTGAATATCGAGAGGGAGTGTATGTTGGTTATAGGTATTATCAGGCGGCAAAGAAAGAAGTTTGCTACCCCTTTGGTTTTGGGCTTTCTTATACAAAGTTTGATTATTCCGGTTTTGAGGTAGAGGAATGTTGCGACAGTGTCAACGTGAGTTTTACAATAACAAACACGGGCAAATACGATGGTGCAGAGGTTGCACAGGTGTATACAAAAGGGCAAACTGCCGGCTATGCACAATTGTTTGGCTTTGAAAAAGTTTTCTTGAAGGTGAACGAAAGCAAAAAAGTTAATATTAAATTAGAGGAACGGGCGTTTTGCTTATATTCAAACGGATGGAAAAAACAAGATTGCGAAATTTTGGTGGGTAGTTCGAGCGAACAAATTTTGTTCAAACACAAAATAGAGTTTAAAGATTCTAAAACACCGGATTTATATGAAGTTTGCGCAAACGGGGAGTGGGACGAAGAAAAATTTTATGATTTGTTTGAAAGCCCTCCGAAAAAAACTTGTGCAAAGTATCCGTTTGATTTAAATTCAACTCTAAACGACGTCAACACAAAAAGAATAGGCAGAATAATCAACAAATATGCAAAAAAAATTGTTTTCAATTATATGCCGGATACGGGCACGCATGAGGTGCAAATGATGATGATAGATTCTATTGGGGAAACACCTTTTAGGGCACTTGTTTCTCTGTCGGGTGGTTTGTTTAATTTTAAAATGGCAGATGCGCTTATAAAAATGTGTAACGGAAAGCTTGTGAGAGGTGTTTTTCAACTGATTTCTGCGTGGATTATAAGAAAAAAAGATATATAATTGTTTAGAACATGTAAGAAGGGTTATATATAAATTAAGTCTGATGTGTCTTGACTGGCGCATCAAACGCTAACAATGCGTGCGACGACTGACAATACATACCCCCAATCAGCAGAAGGCCGGCCTATTGGTTGGCTTTTTGCATTGGATAGATGTATAATATAAAATATATATTTAACAAAACAAAAAGGGGTATGTTATGCAAACACACACAATCGTTGAAAAAATATTGTCTGTTGGTGTTATGAACGCAAAAAATGTCGACGTGACAAAAATAAGAACCTATCCTTCTTTAAGAGAACTATGTTCTATGAACAGTTGCGGACATTATGCGACCAATTGGGGTTGCCCTCCCGGTTGTGGGGAAATTGAAGATTTAACAATAAAGATAAAAGGCTATAAAAATGGTATTGTATATCAAAATATTGGTGGGCTCGAAGATTCGTACGATATTGAAGGCATGACAAAATGTGCAAAGGATTTCTCTGAAATTACACTGAATATAAAAAAAATTATGGCGGAGCAGTTTTCGAGTTTTTTGGTGTTAGGTGCCGGAGGCTGTTCGGTTTGCGAAAGTTGCACCTATCCTACTTCTGCTTGTCGGCTGCCCGATAAATGCAATGTTTCGGTAGAGGCGTGCGGAATAAACGTTACTCAATTATGCGCGCTTGCCGGATTAAACTATATAAACGGTCAAAACACGGTCACGAATACGGGTGTGATTTTATTTTGATGAATAGGTCTAAAAAATTTAAGGCCTGCCTTGCGCCCTTATGTTAAGTTTTTCTACCCATGCGTAAGATTCGTTGGTTACGGCAACTTCACCTGTGCCGGTGTCTATGTGAATTATGAAATCGTCCTTATTTCCGACGATCGATGAAGCATCGCCTATTAGTGCCGGGTAATAATCATTAGCACCGCCCGAACCAACTTGGGTAGGATCGGCGCCCATAACTTCTGAAATAGCAATGTCCATTGCGGTAAACAATGTTGAATCGGCAGGGATCGCATTAGCGGCGCCATAGCGACTGAGAACCGAAGTTGCAACGGGTGAGCGGACGAATAATGAACCGTCTGTCGAGTGCACACCGTCTGTTGACCACGCAATCTCAATTACGTAGCCGCTTGGTATGTCGTATGACTGATCTACAAGTGCGATGTAGGCTGCTTTCATTAGGGTGTTT
>CAYJNC010000369.1:1696-2175 GCA_964371185.1 uncultured Christensenellaceae bacterium | reverse complement strand
GAAACACCCGGCAAAACCAGCGAAATAGAGTTTGAAGAAGACGAAATTACCTACACCTATTTTGATGTAGTAACCGAATCAGAGGTAGAGGCAACCTACGAAATTAACGAATCTGCCGACCCGTTGCTTTCCCCGATAGATTCCGTTTTAGAAGCGTTTTCGTTAAGTGCCGACAGTGTGGTTGTTAATAGTGTGAATTTTTCTGATGGTAATATATACATAGATTTTTCAAGCAGTATCTATAACATCGGCCTTGGAAGTGCCGGCGAAACTGCATTTCTAGATGCGGTTGCAAATGCCTATCTGAACAATGTTTCCGGTGCAAATGCAATTTACTATACTGTCGACAAAGACAATTATTCTTCCGGCCACATAGAGTTCCCTCCGGGAGAGGCCTATGCCGTTAAATAAATTAATTTTTGCACAACACATTAAACTGAGGTGGTCATTTTGAATATTTTAGTAATAGACGGACAAGG